>DAHXOV010000206.1 GCA_027364695.1 bacterium | reverse complement strand
AGTCCAAATTTTGCATTTGAGTTATTGAAGCATGTTTTTGTGTCGTGAAAAATAATTCCATCTGCCTGATATTCTTTTGCCCATTTCAGAAGCATTTCTGTTTTTGCTTTTTCGCTTCTATTGATAAAAATTTTTGTATATGCCAGGGCTGTTGATTCCAAAGGATTTTTTTCATCAAATTCATCAAATATCCAACTATTACAATAAGTAGATGCTACAATAGATGTTTGGTTTTCTTTGAATACATCCGACAGTTTTCTTAACTTGCCCCATAGTGGCATACCATCCCAAAACAATCTTACTTTTTCATTGGTTACTGCTGCTTCTTTCTTTTGAATTTTTTGACGTAGTTCCTGAAGTAAATTTTGATAAAATAGTTTTGCTTCTTCTGTTCCTCTCAATACTACAATAGGCGCCATTAAAATAACGCCATCAAAAAAAGTAAAAGGAGAGGGTTTATTTTTTGCTGTGCTTAAAACTTCCTGCCATAAGTGAGTGGCTTCTTTACTTAATTTCACCACCTTACTGAATTCATCTTCGTTCCATTTTTTTCCTGTCATCTCTTCACATACCTGAATAAGTTTTTTCATCTGATGGATTACCTGCTGAATATCTTCTTTACTGATTTCATCAAGGTATCTGGGAGGATAGATACCTACTACGGGGCATTTAAATTCTTCTGCATAAAAATTGAACCAATCCTGTACTTCCCTGCATTGATTGGTATTGTATGCAATTAATGATGGTTTTGGAATGCCTTTTATCTGATAATGGGATTGTAAAGGAGTATCGCCTGCAAGGTGAGCACCTATATCTGCGGTGGTGTATGAACATACATGAGGAGAATATCCTTTCTTGACGGCATAATTGATATAGTTCTCTGCTGTTTTTGTGGCACCCAACAAAGCACCGTGATTTTCAGGAAAGAACACTTCAAATCCAAAAGATCTCAATATTTCAGCTGGTCCAACACTGGTACACCATGCTACCAAAGGTTTGT
Organism: bacterium; assembly: GCA_027364695.1. Classification (GTDB taxonomy): domain Bacteria; phylum Bacteroidota; class Bacteroidia; order B-17B0; family Aurantibacillaceae; genus BPGX01. The sequence goes on along the minus strand of DAHXOV010000206.1, from coordinate 2,959 downwards.
TTTCCAATCCCTGAAAGTAATTTTTCATGATGAGTTTTAATTCCTTGACAGTGTTAATTTTCTCCATAGTTCATAGGTTTTTTCAATTGATTATCTAATACTATTACATAAATGTCTTTATCAAAGGGTATTTGATTGTTATAAAGTTTTTTTATTTTTTCAAAATATTTATTGATAATATTTTTTGGGGATGCTTTAAGAGAAGGTGTAAGTGTATTATCGTCCATGTTTAATTCACTATCAATAATAGCAGCAATTTTTATTTTAGAAAATTTCTGTTTGATTTCATCATTAGCTTGATAAAGACATCCCGTTAAGCACTTTTTTAATTCGCTTAAACTACGCGGACAAAAACAGCCTTCATTAGGAGTTAACTCGTAATTAGGGTGTTCTAAGAGTTTTTTGTTTGGGAAGAGAATAGCAACGGGATACTCTTTTCCGCTGCCATATACAAGCGAATATGCTATGTAACAACATTTGCTTTCGATGAGTTTCTCAATATCTGTTGGGATGACCTTTTCTCCGTTAGAAAGTTTAAATATTCTATCTTTTCTTGTTATTAACTTTAATCCTTTTGGTGTAATTTCACCTATATCCCCTGTTTTGAACCATCCATCTTCTGTGAATGTTTCTTTATTAATTTCTTCATTGTTGTAATATCCTTTCATCACATTCAATCCCTTTACCTGAATCTCACCTAAGTCATCTAATCTGATATCAACGCCTGGAATAGGAAATCCTACTACACCTGTTTCTCTTCCATTATCTGATTCTGCAATGGTGCAGCAAGGAGATGTTTCAGTAAGTCCCCATCCTTCCATTATTTTTATTTTTCTTTTAATAAACTCTTGCGCTATTCTGTCAGGCAAAGGAGCTGCAGCTGTAAAAACAAATTTCAATTGTGAATGAAAAAAATCTTTTTCTATTTCTATGTTATTGTTCGCTACCTCTACTAAAGCATTGTATACTTTTGGTACACTAAAAAAAACAGTGGGCTTTATTTTTTGCCAGTTGAGAAGAATAGATGGTATATCTTTTCCATAACTTGGTTCTAAGTGGTAAGAGGTGCCATTATATAATGCTGCAAAGAGTTCAAAAATTCCTCCAAAACTATGGTGCCACGGCAGATAGCTTAAAAATCTATCAGAAGAATCAATATCCCAAATATAAGACATTGCTACTTGTTGAGATAATATGTTGGTATGGCTTAATTGAACACATTTTGGCTTTCCCATAGTACCAGAAGTGTACATGTTTAAACAGCTACTATCTCCCTTTGCATTGATATTTAAAACTTGTTTATCTGCCTTTATATCTTCCTGAATAAGCGTAGAAAATGGGGTGTAGTGGCGGTATTTCTTATCTAATTGTAATTCATCTTTGATATAAAATATTTTTTTTAATGGTAAATTTTCTGCTAACTGAGTGTATTGAAATTCCCCATAAATTGTTGCAAAATCAGCATCGCAAAATTGTATCAACATATTGGCGGTATCTTTTTTGAAATATGCAAATATGGGAATTGCTGTACCCCCCATTGCCATGACTGCCAACTCCATTATCAACATTTCCAAACAATTGGGTGAATAAATTAGCATTTTACTTCCTTCTTCAAAACCATAAGATTTCAGATGCGTTGCTGTTAAAAGTATTTTATTAAAAAAATCTTTCCACTGTACATTTATCCACGCTTCGCTCTCATAATATGAAAACACATTTTTTTTTGAGTATTTCTCACTGTTTTCAATGAGTAAAAGAGCTATATTTTTTGGTATTTCTTTATTTATTTTTATATGGGATTGCAGATATTTCATGTTTTTTTTCTGCTTTTTTATTATTGCATTATCGTTTCTTTATTTTTTAATTTCATGTAGCGGTAACCTCCCCAAATGGATGCACCTATTGCTCCTGAAAAAATAGCGTCTGGTGGCACAATGACATCTTTTTCATAGTTCTTTATTTTTAGTTGCTTTTTGATGGCTTCTACCATTCCCTTATTTTCTGCCATTCCACCTACCAAAGCAATGGGATACTCTGTTTTTAATTTGCTTATCAACCTGGCTACTCTATTGGCTATAGATAAATGAATACCCATAATAATATTGGGGATAGATATTCCTTTTGAAACAAAATTGATAACATCTGTTTCTGCCAAGACAGCGCAAATACCCGATGGCTCTTCAGGGTTATCGGCTTTTAGCGAAATATCTCCTACCTCTTCTATGGCTAATCCCAAGTATCTGGCGATGTTTTCAATAAATTGCCCCGAGCCAGAAGCACATTGACCTGTCATCTGATAATCCAGTACTTTCCCTTTTTGATCCACTTTCATTGCTCTTACATACAAAGCTCCCAAATCAATAACACTTTTCGCTTCGGGGCATAAAAATATTCCTCCTTTAGCATGGGTGGTCATACTATAAAAATGCCCTGTTTTATTTTGTAATAGTTCTCCTTCGCCTGTAGATGCAATATAACTCACCTGATTTTTTTTCAAATGAGCCTTGTCTAACAATTGTTGAATAATTATTTCTGACACTTCCGATAGGTTCCGTTTTCTAATTTTTTCAATAGATTTTGAAATAATATTTGGTCTGTCTGAATAATTTAATAACACTCCTTTGATATAACTAGACCCAATATCTACGCCTATTGTATAATTTGTCTGCATATATTTAAATTTTTATGGTTGTTTTACTTTTTTTGTTTCAATCTCTGCTTTGATATTTTTTTGAGCAAACAAAGCTGCCCCCAATGCTCCCATAAATATTGAATCTGTATGTATATTTATTTTAATATTTTTTCCATAAGTATTATACACAAACTCTGAAACATATTTTACAATAGCCTGATTTCTTGCAACACCACCTGTAAAGGTAAATTCATTTCTAACACCACCAGATCTTGCTATCAAAGACATTGCCCTTGTAACAATTGCTTTGTGTAAGCCAGCTAATAT
>DAHXOV010000203.1 GCA_027364695.1 bacterium | reverse complement strand
GCATTAAAAGGCAGAGGAGCTAATTCGGGATTGAGATTGATATATGCTTATTTCTCTGATGAACAAAAAATTATCTTCATTGAATTGTATCATAAGAACGACAAGGGAAACGAAGATAGAAACAGAATAATAAACAATTTTAAGTATATATCAAAAAAATAATACTGATAGAAATGACAGTATTTGCTTAGCGAACCAACCAAGTTATCTGTTTGAAACAAATCAATTGGTCTCCAAAATTTCACAGTTATAATAGATCAACTTATTATTTACACAGGCACTATTCGTAGGTCAATGTGCCTAAGTGGAGTTTCAATTCATGCCTCTAATATAAAATAAAACCTTTTTGAATAGCTGCATATTCTTATGATCCACACATAATGCATCCATCGGGACTGTCTAATGAGCAAGAAATTTGATCAGAAATACTTGGTTCTATAGGTAAGTTGATTTTAGATGCATTAGGGTCAGGCACCAAGGTATCTACTACTTTTTTATCAATGGTTCCCGCATTAATAAGTTCTACTACTAAGGTATCTTCATTATTGAGTAATTGGGGTTTGCTGGTGCTTTGTTCTATGGTAAATTTAATAGCATCTGCCGCTGCTTTGGTACGTAAATAATACATACCTGTTTTTAAGCCCTTTTTCCATGCATAAAAATGAGCACTTGAAAGTTTGGCTACATTAACATCTTGCATGAATAAGTTTAAGGATTGGGATTGGTCTATGAATGCTCCTCTGTCTGCTGCTATGTCAAGGATGTACTTTTGCTTAATTTCCCATACTGTTTTGTAAATATCTTTTAATTCTTGTGGTATTTCATCTATATTCTGAATGCTTCCGTTGGCAGCGATGATTTTATTTTTTAAAGTATCATTCCATAATCCTAGCTTTACAAGGTCCCGTAATAAATATTTGTTTACTACGATGAACTCTCCTGAGAGTACTCTGCGTACATAAATATTGGAAGTAAAGGGCTCAAAACATTCATTGTTACCCAATATCTGTGATGTAGAAGCGGTGGGCATAGGTGCTAATAGCAAAGAGTTTTTCACTCCATGTTTCAGGATGTTTTGTCTCAGTCCTTCCCAATCCCACCTGTCTGATGGCTTAACACCCCACATATCAAATTGAAAAACACCTTGTGATATAGGTGAGCCCTGGTATGTTTCATAGGGGCGGTCTTCTTTGGCTAATTCATTGCTGGCAGCCAAAGCAGCATAATACATAGTTTCAAAAATAACTTTATTGAGATGTCTTGCTTCTTCACTGTCAAAAGGATAGCCCATTAGGATGAAAGCATCTGCTAATCCTTGCACACCAATTCCAATAGGACGATGTCTTAAATTGGATTTACGGGCTTCGGGTACGGGGTAATAATTTAGGTCAATGATTTTATTTAAATTGCGTGTAACAACCTTTGTTACTTCGTACAGTTTATTGAAGTCGAAGATTTTGTTTTTTTCATCTACAAATTTTGGTAATGCGATAGATGCCAGGTTACACACTGCAATTTCATCGGGGGCTGTATATTCAATGATCTCTGTGCATAGGTTAGACGATTGAATGGTTCCAAGATTCTTTTGGTTGGACTTTTCATTGCAGGCATCTTTGTACAACATATAAGGGTTGCCTGTTTCTATTTGTGCTTCTATGATGGCTTCCCACAATTCTCTGGCTTTGATGGTTTTTCTTCCTTTGCCTGCTTTTTCGTATGAGGTATAAAGTTCTTCAAATTTTTTACCATACATTTCATTTAAGCCAGGGCATTCATTGGGGCACATTAAAGTCCATTCTTCATTGTTTTCCACTCTTTTCATAAATAAGTCAGGTATCCACAAGGCAGTAAATAGGTCTCTTGCTCTGATTTCTTCTTTTCCATGATTTTTTCTGATATCCAAAAATTCAAATATATCTGCATGCCACGGTTCAAGATATACTGCAATGGAACCTTTTCTTTTTCCTCCTCCCTGATCTACATAGCGAGCTGTTTCATTGAATACTTTGAGCATTGGAATGATACCATTGCTTGTTCCATTGGTGCCTTTTATGTAGGAACCTGTGGCTCTTATCTTGTGTATAGCCAATCCTATGCCTCCTGCGCTTTGAGAGATTTTAGCACAATCTGATAATGTGTCATAAATACCATCTATGCTATCTTCTTTGATTTGTAATAGAAAGCAAGAGGACATTTGTGGTTTGGGTGTACCTGCATTAAACAATGTAGGTGTAGCGTGCGTGAACCATTTTTCACTCATTAAATGATAGGTTTCTATAGCTGCTTGAATATTTTCTTTGTGAATGCCTATAGCCACTCGCATGATCATGTGTTGTGGTCGCTCTGCCACACTACTATTCATTTTTAGTAAATAGGATCTTTCCAGTGTTTTGAATCCGAAATAATCATAACCAAAGTCTCTGTCGTAAATAATAGATGAGTCTAAGGTAGGTTTGTTTTTCATGATGATTTCATATACATCATCGGCTATCAATTGTGCTTTTTGCCCTGTTTGTGGGTCTTTGTAATGATAGAGCAGATGAATAGTTTGTGAGAAACTTTTTAAAGTATTTTTATGTAAATTGCTTACGGCAATTCGTGAAGCCAATATGGCATAATCGGGATGTTTGGTAGTCATTGTTGCAGATGTCTCTGCAGCAAGGTTGTCTAATTCTGTAGTGGTAATGCCATCATAAATACCGTTGATTACTTTCATTGCTACTGCGACAGGATCTACATAGCTCATATCAAGGCCATAGCAAAGTTTTTTAATCCGTGCGGTTATTTTGTCAAATTGCACAGGCTCTTTGGTACCATTTCTTTTTATTACATACATATATTTAAGTTTTGATTGTAAAGTTAAGATGTATTTGAGGTCAAAAAATATAAAATGAAAAAAAATTATTCACGATTTAATGTGAATAAGTGATTGTTTTTTAATGGTAATGTTTTTAGTTTTGTATTTCTTTCTAAAAAAATACCTTGTTCATATCCTTGAATGCTTTTGTCTGTGGCTGCTTTTTGTAATCTTTTTTCTGCATACAGGCAATAAGTATGATTGATTTCTATACCGCTATACTTTCGGTTTAATTTCTTTGCAACTACCGCCGTTGTTCCCGAACCTAAAAAAGGATCAAAAACGAAAGCATTCTCCTTAGTACTAGCCAAAATTATTTTAGCTAATAGTTTCTCGGGCTTTTGAGTAGGATGTTCTGTATTTTCAGGCATAGACCAAAAAGGAATAGTCAAATCTGTCCATAGATTGGATGGGTAAGTCAAGCGGTAGGCGGAGCCATCTTTTAATTTAAACCAATCTTTTGGTTTTCCATTTTCTTGACGATAGGGAGCAATGACTTTTCTCAATGTTTTTATTGCATCAGGGTTAAAGTAATAGTCATCAGATACTGTGGCAAACCAGATATCTTCAGAACAATTTTTCCAGTTTGTCAGTGCGCCTCTGCCTTTTTCTCTTTCCCATGTAATTCTGTTTTTTACTTTCAAATATTTTGAAATAACATTGTATGTTACTGCTGATGATTTCCAATCGCAGCAAATATAAACAGAGGCATTGGGCTTGAGTATTTTTAGTAAAGGCGCTAACCAGGATTCCATCCATTGTTCATATTCTTTATCACTGAGTGCTCTAAAAGTATTGTTTTTGAATGTTTTATTAATATTGTATGGGGGGTCTATGAATAGTAGATCTACAAAGCCATTGGGTAAATAAGGTATTGCAGAAAAAATATCTTGGTGAATAATTTTGTTGGTAATAGCGGCTATTCCTGTCTTTTGTGATAAATGAATTAAATTATCAGAGAGTTGTTTATCTTGATTATTCAGTTGTATAGTTTTATTTCTATTTTTCATTTTTAGATAAATATCCTCTTATGTTTTTTAAACATCTAATTTTTTTAATAATAGGATGAAAGAAAAAGTAAGGATTAAAAATCCTCGTCTAGTTTGAATGCATTCTTTTCTGCCTTGTTTCCAACAGCTGCTTTTTTATATTCAGAAACTCTTTTTTCAAAGAAGTTGGTTTTACCTTGCAGAGAAATCATTTCCATAAAATCAAATGGATTGGTAGCATTGTACACCTTGTTACAATCCAATGCGACTAACAATCTGTCTGCTACAAATTCTATGTATTGACACATCAAATCTGCATTCATTCCAATAAGTTTGACAGGAATAGCATCTCTTACAAATTCTTTTTCTATATTTACTGCATCGGTAATAATTTGTTGGACATTCTTTTCGGGTAGTTTATTTTCAATATATCTAGTATAAAGTAAGCATGCAAAATCACAATGTAAGCCCTCATCTCTGGAGATTAATTCGTTAGAAAAACTTAAACCAGGCATTAATCCTCTTTTCTTTAACCAAAAAATAGAGCAGAAGGAACCTGAGAAAAAGATGCCTTCTACAGCTGCAAAAGCAATCAATCGCTCTGCAAAAGACCCATTTTTAATCCATCTCAGTGCCCATTCTGCTTTTTTTCCTACACAAGGTACTGTGTCTATAGCATGGAATAATTTATGTTTTTCTTCATTATCTTTGATATAAGTATCTATCAATAAAGAGTAGGTCTCTGAGTGTATATTTTCAATCATTATCTGAAATCCGTAAAAACAGCGTGCTTCGGGAAACTGTACTTCGTTTAAAAAATTAACCGCCAGATTCTCATTCACAATGCCATCGCTGGCAGCAAAGAAGGCAAGCACATGCTTGATAAAATGTTTTTCATTTTCGTTGAGTTTGTTGTTCCAGTCCTGTAAGTCCTGCATTAAGTCAATCTCTTCTGCAGTCCAAAAGGAAGATTCTGCTTTCTTATACATTTCCCATATATCAAGAGATTGAATGGGAAAAAGAACAAATCTGTCTTTATTTTCCTGAAGTATTTTTTCTGTTGCCATATTGATTTTTATTAGGTTAATTTATGATTGATTGTAAATAGCAAGGACAAAGGTAAATGCAAAGATAAATGAAGTAATTCACATTTACGGCGTTTAATCCACAAATAAATTTAAATACTTGTTTTTGAAACAATTAAGTTTTCAAAACATTTTTGTTCATAATAATATAAGAAAAAGTATAGGGGAAAATTCATTTATGCAACCATTCTCATCAAGACTCTTTTTACTATGGGTAATAGAGTGTATTCCATGGAAGCTACTTGATTGGGAAAAAAACTATATACCGCAGGATTGGGCACATCCGGCATCTGTTGGATAATTTCTCGCTTAATACTGGTTAATGATTTACTCAAAGTCAATGTATAAGTGGAAATATACGCTGTTTTCAAACTTTTATAGGGTACCTGTGCATCATTACCCTGCACATATAATGCCGATAACTCATACATATACACTACAAAATCTGATTTAGGATAATCTTGAATAAAAAAATACCCCACACTTTTTTCTAATGGCAATAAACCCACAGTGGCATATTTTAATTTGCTTTCTACCTCATCAAACACTGTCTTCCCATGTTGAATTTCTTTTTCTATTTTGGGAATACTGAATTCAATAATTTCCCGAATAACTTGTTCCGAGTTTTCTTTATTATCATTATTATCGTTGTCGCTGTACCCATAAATAAGTTTCATATTTTGCCAATCAATTCCTTTCAACTCTTTTTCTGATTCCTGTATTTTATTCAAGTTCTGTTGGATGATCATTAAATGTCTATGATGT
>DAHXOV010000187.1 GCA_027364695.1 bacterium | reverse complement strand
GGATTGGATACAGTAGAAGCCAATATGCAACTTGGTTTTGCCCCTGATGAGAGAGATTATGGAGTAGGTGCACAAATACTGAGAGATCTAAACGTACGAAAAATAAGATTGCTCACCAATAACCCTAAAAAAAGAGCAGGAATGGAAGGATACGATTTACAAATTGTAGAAAATGTCCCCATTATCAGTCCTTCCAATCCACACAACTCCTCCTATTTATCTACTAAAAAAACAAAATTAGGGCATATTTTCTAACAGCAGAATAGGACATTACTGTAATTTTTGGGTGAAAAAACCTTTGCAATAATTTTATTTACTTTGCCAGAAAATTTTGATTATGAAAAAAAACTCATGCTTATGGCAGGCTGTCTTTATTATATCACTCCATACCTTGCTCTTTGCACAAAATAAAATAACATTAGAGGATATTTGGATGAAATATACTTTCAGAACCGATTTACCACCACACTTTACTTTTACTGCTCAGGGCGATTTTTACATTGTGCAAGATGAATATAGAAACATTATTAAAAAAGAACTGATTTCAGGTAAGACCACACAAACACTGGTCATTTACAAAGATATTCAAAATCAAAATTTAGATAATAAAGAAATTTCATTAGATAATTTTGAACTTTCACCAAAGGAGAAATATCTGCTCATCTATACCAACACTGAAAATATATACAGATATTCAGGGCAATCCAGTACTTATTTGTGGGATGTTGAAAAAAAGAAACTTATCGGTTTGTCAAATGCAGAGAAAATAATGAATCCCCGCTTTTCACCTGACGAAACAAAAATAACATATATTAAAAATAATAACCTCTACATAACTGACATTCATACACAAAAAGAAATAAAAATTACCACAGACGGAGAATGGAATAAAATAAAAAATGGATGGGCAGATTGGGTATATGAAGAAGAATTTAGCCAACCCTATTTCTTGGAATGGAGCCCAAATGGGTATTATCTTGCTTATTTGAAATTTGATGAAAGCAAGGTAAAGGAGTTTTCAATAGATAAATACAATGGAAATAGGTATCCCGATAAATATTCTTTTAAATACCCAAAAGCAGGTGAAGACAATTCCGAAGTAAGCTTGTGGGTGTATGATTTGAATAAGGCTGAAAATATCAAAGTGCCTGCCTCTGACAATTACCAAGATATTTACATTCCAAGAATAAAATGGCTCCCTAAAACAGAACAATTGTGCGTTATGATATTAAACAGATATCAGAATGATCTGCAGTTATATTTATTTCATCCTCAAAAAAAATCCTTTGAAAAATTTTTTGAAGAAAAATCAGATACTTATATTGAGGTAAATGGAGCCCCCTACTTTGTAGATAATGACCAACAATTTATTTGGATCAGCAATAAAAACGGATTTCAACATCTATATTTGTATAGTATAAAAGGAAACTTAATCAACCCCATTACACAGGGTAATTTTGATGTAGAGAATATTTTGGCAATAGATGAAAATAAAAAAGAAATCTATTACAATTCTACTGAAAATTCCGTCATTGACAGACCATTATTTAAGATAAAATGGAATGGTAAAGATAAAAAATTACTGCATCATCGTGATGGGTTTAATCATATTAAGTTTTCCCCTACTTTGAAGTATTATTTATTTTTATATCATACTGCCAACGATCCACCTATATACACCTTACATTCTTACGATGGAATAGTATTAGACACTTTGGTGAGCAACCAGACACTGATTAAAAAGATGAATCAATATGATATTAGCAAGAAAGAATTTGCATCATTCAAAACATCTGATGGCATAGAAATTCATTATTGGATAATGAAACCGAAAAAATTTGATACCTCTAAAAAATATCCGGTATATGTTACAGCATACAATGGACCTGGTGTTAATAAGGTGAATAATGCATGGGAATACGAATATTGGTTTCATCAGTTTCTGTGTCAACAAGGTTATATCGTAGTATGTGCCGACGGGCGCGGTACTTTCGGAAAAGGTAAAGCATTTCAACATTGTACTTACATGCAGTTAGGAAAACTGGAAACACAAGACCAAATAGAATTTGTGAAATTTCTCAAAACACTGCCATTGGTAGATAAAACCAATATCGCTTTTCAGGGGTGGAGCTATGGGGGCTTTATGGCATTAAATATGATTGGTAAAGGAGCAAATGAAGTTAAAGCGGCTGTATCCATTGCACCTGTAAGCAATTGGAAGTTTTATGATAATATATACACAGAAAGATATATGCGACTTCCAAAAGACAATGCCAATTATGATAAATTATCCCCTGTCAATTCTGTGAAAGATATAAAGGGAAAACTCTTACTTATTCACGGCGCCGCAGATGACAATGTACATCTTCAAAATACAATGGAATTTGTAAAAGAGTGTGTGAATCAAAATAAACCAATAGAATTCTTTGTTTATCCCAATAAAAATCATAGTATTTACGGCGAATACACAAGATTTCACTTATATTCAAAAATATTTGAATTTTTAGAGCGGACTTTGAAATAACTTTCATTAACAAACTGCTTTTGGTACAGATACATTGCATATCATTTTTATTGCGTGTATTTGTAAATTTTTTCGCATATTTGGCAGCAAAGTTTTAATTATGCCCATTGTAAAAATAGATGGAAAAGAAATTGAAGTTCCTAAGGGAACTACCCTACTTCAAGCCGCCAGAATATTGGGAAATGACTATGCACCACCAGCTATGTGTTATTATAGCAAATTGAAAGGTACAGGAGGATTTTGCAGAACATGTCTTGTAAAGGTAACTAAAGGATCTGCTCAAAATCCCCATCCTATGCCTAAGTTGGTGGCCTCTTGTCGTACAGAAGTGATGGACGGAATGGAGGTAGAGAATTTTACAAACGCAGAAGTATTGGAAGCACGAAAAGGAGTGGTAGAGTTTTTACTCATCAATCACCCTCTGGATTGCCCTATTTGTGACCAGGCAGGTGAGTGTAAATTACAGGACTTATCTTATGAACATGGTGCAGCAGAAGGAAGATATGAATTTGAAAGACGAGAATTTGATCCCATTGATATTGGTGATAAGATACAATTGCACATGAAACGTTGCATTCATTGTTACAGATGTATCAAAACAGTAGAACAATTGAGTTCTAAAAGGACACATGGAATGATACACAGAGGTGATAGTTCAGAAATATCTACTTATATCCAAAATTCTATTGATGAGGAATTCAGCGGTAATGTAATAGATGTGTGCCCTGTAGGAGCATTGACAGATAAAACCTTTAGATTTAAAAGTCGGGTATGGTTTACAAAGCCAGTGGATGCACATCGAAATTGCTCTAAATGCAGTGGAAAAGTGAGATTGTGGTTCAAAGATAAAGATGTGCTAAGAGTAACTGCAAGAATGGATGAATGGGCAGAAGCAGAGGAATTTATTTGCAATGAATGTCGTTTTGAAAAAAAGAAAAAATCAGACTGGATAATAGAAGGACCATCTAAAATTAGTAAAAAATCGGTGATCTCAATCAATCATTATCAACATCTAAATGAACTCAAAGTACAAACACTTAAACAGCAAAAAGCATTGGGATTCATTCCTTTCAATAAAAGACCTTAAAAATTTTTGTTATGATATTGTCAAGTTTTTTAATCGTCAAAATTTTATTGTGCGTCATTGTTTTTTCCATTTCATTGGGTATAGCAGCCTATTCTACATTATGGGAAAGAAAATTTGCCGCCTTTCTTCAGGATAGATTAGGCCCCAACAGAGCAGGTCCTGCAGGCATATTTCAGCCATTGGCAGACGGAGGAAAATTATTTTTTAAAGAAGAAATTATTCCTGATGTGTCTAATAAGTTTTTGTTTGTTTTAGGTCCAAGTTTATTTATGATCACAGCGTTAATGACGGGAGTCGTTATTCCGTGGGGAAAGGATTTTGTATGGAATGGGCAAAAAATTGCTTTGCAGATTACAGATATCAATGTGGGAATATTGTATATATTGGGTGTTGCTTCTGTGGGAGTGTATGGAATCATGATAGGCGGATGGGCATCTAATAATAAATATGCTTTATTAGGTGCACTGAGAGCCTCTTCGCAGATGATCAGCTATGAAATAGCCATGGGTATTTCTATCATTGCACTTATTATTTCCGCTGGCGGCACATTGAGTTTGAAAGAAATTGTGGAAAATCAAGAGGCGGGCATAGCCCATGTGGTATATCAACCATTAGGATTCTTAATATTATTTGT
>DAHXOV010000083.1 GCA_027364695.1 bacterium | reverse complement strand
GCATTCAGTATTGATAGTAATTTCGGGGGGCTGGGCGCAATATTTTATCGCGTTGTCTATCAAATTATTGATAACATTGATAAAATGTGTTTTATCTATTTCTGCGAAAAAATTTTTTGCATGAAGATGGGCATTAATAGTTCCATTTTTATTTTCTATCACTAAACGGGTATTTTGAACAATCTCATTCAATATTTGGTGGATATTTTCTTTTGTAAATTTAATTTTCATCTCTGCTTTTTCTAATGTAGCAGAGGTCAATATACTTTCTACCAGTTGATGGATACGTTTTACTTCGTTGTTCATTATTTTTAATGTACGTTCTTCGGCTTCGGGTGTTTTTTGGATATTTTTATCACTAAAAAATTGTATTCCAAGATGAAGTGTTGCAATAGGCGTTTTAAGTTCGTGAGTCATATTATTTACAAAATCGTTTTTTATATTGGATAATTTTTTTTGCTGAAAAATAGTGGATAGAAAATAGATATAAGATGCTACGATGATACCAATAATGACAATAGAGATAGATAATAGAGTGGCCATTTCCCGAAGAATATATTTTTTTTGATGCGGAAATAGGATGGTTAGATAAGTGGGAGAGACAAATATATTGGATGGAAATAAATTGATGCTATAAGCAATATTGTCTTCGCTTTCATTGCAGACAGGGAAATTGTCAGACAGGCTGGTTTTATTCAAACTAATATAAGGCAAGGCACTTCTCACATCAAAGCAATAGTGGGTTTTTATACCATTGTTGAATAATTCAGATCGCAAGACAGAGTCCAATTTTGCAGTATCTATTTTAGGAGAAAAATTGTTGTACACATTAATACTAATCGTTTCATCAAATAAATCGTTGATGACTTCATTTTTTTGTTTTACCATTTCGGGCTGAATCGTTTTTATACCTTGTTTTTGCTGTGGCTTTATGCTGGAGTTCAAACTTACAGGTAATACAGATTTAAATAATACTTTTTGTATATGAAAGGAATCAAATGGAATTTCTTTGTGGATATATTTTGAAGATATGTATCCGCTGGAGTCGGTATTCAGCTCTTCAAATAATCTTATCCGATAATCTTCTGCATTTTCTCCTTTATTTTGAACAGTAACACCCTGAGAGCGATAATTTATTTTTTTTACTATCATGTTACCATAAACAAAATTATTTGTTTTTTTAGAAACATTGATGAGTGCTGTTTGTACCTGATGAAAAAATTTCTCTTGTTTGATTAAATAATCTTCATAAATAAAATAAGCCTGAATGCTCATTAGCGCAATAATAGCCACAGCCAGTATTGATGCAACTATATTTATAGTTTTTCTCATTAGGGCACAAAAGTAAAAAGGTCTCTTGTTATTAACAAGAGACCTTTTATTAAAATATCTGAAAACACCTTACTTATTTATTATAAGCTTTTCAAGATAAAAATTCTTTGTAGTCCCTAATCTTACAAAATAAATGCCGTCAGGAATGTTATCCAAATTGAGAGTAATTTTATTTAAAACATCTACTTTGTTGTTTTTATAAATAGTATTTCCCAACGCATCTATAATTTCTACGAATGTTATTTCCTTGATATTTTGAGGGATGAGTTGAACAAAACCTCCTCTTACAGGATTGGGAGACAATATAAAATGAGCATTTAAGTCGTGGGTAAGATTAGCAATCCCTGTTGCCAAAGTAGCACTACCATAAATACTAACATCATCTATTCTAAATGTACCGTTTGTCCCTTCTGCATTCCATGCATACCAGCGAAAACCAGCGGGCGATGTGATAGAAGTAAGAGAGGGGTAAACTTTAAGCCCTTGTTGTATATTAGTAGTGGTATAAGTA
>DAHXOV010000080.1 GCA_027364695.1 bacterium | reverse complement strand
GAGCAGAAACAGAACCGCCACCGGGAGCAGGGCTTTCTGATGCTGTGGTATCAACAAAATCAACAATACTTTTGTTTATCAATGTGCTCTCGTGAGGATCAGCGATCCTGTATTCAATGATTCTTTCTTCTGGTACAAAAGGTTTTAATTCATTTAGTCCCATGGTTTTTATGGCTATTTTTATCAGTTCTTTTTCACTAATGCCTGTAGAAAGTCCTTGTTTTTTCAAAAAGTATTTTCCTGCATCTGTTAATGCTTTAAGAGGGATTAACCCTACTAATTCAGAGCCCGTTACTCTTAATCCTCTTTTTTCTGCGCTGATGCAACATGCTTCAAATGCTTTGTGTAAAGGCGTTGTATCTATGTCTGTGAGGTTCATAGATACCTGTGCTATGCCATATTCTTCAATGTACCATCCAATGGCTTTGACTGCCTTGCACAGTCCGGGTTGTATTTGAGGCGTGCCATCGTCATTGTAGATAATTTTTCCTGTGGGTTTATTGTTCTCTCTCATTACTCTTCCTGCTTCTCTTACATCAAATGCGACAGCGTTGGCACGACGTACGGAGGTGGTATTTAAATTCACATTGTAAGCAATCAAAAAATTTCTGGCACCGATAACTGTTGCGCCTCTTTTAGCATCCATTTCTGATGGACCAAAATCAGGCTTCCATTCTGTTTGTTTTATTTTTTCAAAGAAGCCCTCATATTCTCCAGATCTAATATGAGATAAATTTTTTCTATGTTCTTTCGGTTGAGCATATTCATATAAATATACAGGTATTTGTAACTCTTCACCTACTTTTTTCGCAAGTTGAATAGCATATTGCAGGACTTCTTTCATTGTGATATTTCTGATGGGTACAAGTGGGCATACATCGGTAGCGCCCATTCTTGGATGTTCTCCTTGATGATGACGCATGTCTATCAATTCTCCTGCTTTGATAATACCTTGAAATGCTGCTTCTATGACAGATTCTGGTGGACCAACAAAAGTTACAACGGTTCTATTGGTAGCTATCCCCCTATCCACATTCAGCACTTTTATTCCTTCTATTTTTGTTATGCTTTGCACAATAGCATCTATAACAGTTTTGTTTCTACCCTCACTAAAATTGGGAATGCATTCTATCAGAGATGTTTCCATAAAACATTTTTTGCCCAAAGGTAAGCAAATTTGCAACAGACCATAAAATGGATGGGTAGAATGATGCCTATTGGGAGATTTTATTTTCTGTGAAATAATTATTTATTAAATCAAGAAATGAGTAGAAAGATGGGGTGTTTGTCATAACAATAGCTTACTTATAAAGTAAGTGAATGGGTGAAGAGGTTTAAAAAATCAATATAGTTTTAGATTTAATAAAATGCGGAGTTAAGTAATAATGATTAAAATTTAGATGAGTTCAAATTGTGCTTCATAAATCTCTTTGTAGTATTGGTTCAATTGTATGAGTTCGTCGTGGGTGCCTTTTTCTACTATTTTTCCTTGAGACATTACAACAATTTGATCTGCCATTTGAATGGTAGATAGGCGATGGGCTATAATAATAGCGGTACGATTTTGAAGGACTTTTTTTAATGTATTTTGAATGAGTTGCTCTGTATGTGAATCAATCATAGAAGTGGCTTCATCTAGAATAAAAATTTCGGGATGGTGCAGGTATGCTCTTAAAAAAGCAATGAGTTGTTTTTGTCCTGCAGATAAATTGGCGCCTCTTTCTTGAATGATGTAGTTGTATTGATTATCTAATTGCATGATAAAATTGTGTATGCCTATTTCAATAGCGGCTTGTTGAATTTGTTCTATTGAGATATCAGGGCTGAACATTCTAACATTGTTCAGTATAGTATCATTAAATAAATGTGGATCTTGAAGAATAATAGCCATTTTGCTTCGTAAAGATTCTAAAGAATATTGTTGAACAGACATGCCATCTAATAATAGTGCGCCTTCATCAAAGTCGTACAAGCGAGGAATTAAACTAACAAGGCTGGTTTTTCCAGATCCTGTTTGTCCTACTACAGCGGTAATTCTTTGGGCAGGAATAAATAAATTGATATTGGATAGTACATTGATATTTTTATCCTGGTAGCGAAAATTCAGATGTTTAAATTCAATGCCTTGGTTGAGTTTTTGAAAGACGACTTTTCCTTGATTGTTTTGTGGTATTTGTTTTTCCATTAATTCATATACTCTTTGTGCGGCAATTAGTCCCATTTGAAAAGTATTAAGTTGATCTGCCAGCATTCTTAAAGGACGGAATAACATCTGGGTCATCATTATAAAAAAAGTAATTTGTCCTAAAGAGATATTGGGAATAAGGGAAGAATAATATATAACAAGGGCAATGGCGATGCTAGATAATAACTCTAATATAGGAAAGAAAATGGAGTAATACCAAATAGACTGGATATGGGCGTGGCGATGCTGTTGATTGAGTTCTTTGAATTTAGAAAATTCTTTTTCTTCTGCGTTGAATTGTTGTACGATGCTCATGCCTACAAGGCGTTCTTGAATAAATCTGTTCAGATGAGTTACTGCATTTCTTACTTGTGTGAAAGATTTTTGAACATTCTTTTTGAATATCCATACAGCCAATAGTAAAAATGGTAATACGATGAGTACAGCAAAAGTAAGTTTGACATTGATAAGAAACATAGTAATGATAAATACAATAATGGTAATGATACTACCCAGTATAGTAGTAAAACCATCAGCAAAAATTTCGTTCATTGCTTCTATATCTGATACGGTGCGGGTAACGATAGTACCTACGGGTGTTTTATCAAAATAAGAAGTTGGTAAGTGAAGGATGAGATGAAATAGATTTTTCCTCGTCTTTAATATCAATTTTTGACCAAGTATGACAGATATGACACTGTTGGTATATTGTAGTGCCGATTCTAATATCATTGAAACGATGAGAAGTATGCCGAAAAGAGTAATATTTTTTGTATTGGCAGCATTTATTTTATTCAAAATATCATTGACTAATAAAGGTCTCACAATAGATACCGCAGAAATGATGAGTGTGAGTAAAATGGAAGAATAAAACAACTTGGGATAAGAATATAATTCTGACAGTAATTTGAAAAGTATGTTCTTATTTTTCATGATAGGAATATTTCTTTTAGATAAATGATTTGAGTAAGGTGTAAGCCCATTGGTGGTGCAGAAAATCCTGCTTGTTTTCTGTTTTGTGAAAGTAGAATGTTTTGAAAATCGTTGAGAGATAATTTTTGTATGCCAATGTATATGAG
>DAHXOV010000148.1 GCA_027364695.1 bacterium | reverse complement strand
GTATTAGGTTGATAAATAATCTTTTGATCGCTTTCAATCATGCTTAAATCATAATTTCTGTTTTTAAATAGTTGTGATGCAAACGCTTTTTTTCCATAGGTATGAATAAAAGAAAATGTCAGCCATTGAAAAACACTGTATCTCCATTTTAACTCGTGGGTTTCCGTGTATCTTAAATCATAGCCATTGGTAAGTAATTGTTTGTTAACATTTTTCAAGTAGTTATAGTCTGCCCCAAATATGGCACCTGTCTGATTGAAAAATGTACTGTATCGGGTAGATTGATTAGCACTGATAGTAGAAGTGTCTTTCAGGTTATTAAAATCGGAATAAATAATTTTATCAAATTGATATTTCTGATAGGTTTTGTTATCTGTTTTCAATGCTGTTTGAAAAGCAAATAATTTTAATGCTCTTGCTACCCAATAGGTCTTATCTTTCAATAAAGCAAATGGGCGGATATAAACAGATGTACTTAACTGATTAAGCAGTACTTTTACATATTGACTGGTGGGTATATATACTCTGATGTATTTTGCCTGGTCTGGGTATTGTGCCAATTCAAACTCGTTGAGTTGTTTTATACCATCATTGTTATAATCTATCCACATATATTGTCCTTGTGGCGGTGTTACTTCCAAATAATAATACTCTTTTTTATTTTCAAGCCCGTAGCCCGTTTCATAAAAAAAAGAAATATTGATGAAATTTTTCCATAGCCGCGGATAGTATTCTAATCTTGAAAGCAATGTGTTTTCTGGCGCAAGAGAATTCGTAACTATATTTTTAAGTTCTAACACCCTGTAATTAGCAATGATATTAAAAGGATGATTGACCCATTTGTTAGATTTCATTTGAACTCCATAATTTCTTGCTTCCGTACTATCAACCATTTTCTGATTGACAGCATGCTTGTCTTTTCTGTATCTGTAAAATATTTTATAGTAAATAGCTGATGTATCTGCAGAAGCAATATTTCCCTCCCAATCCCAGAATTGATAGGAATTAAAAAATTTTGTGCCATCTATAGGTTTCCAAAATATATTATTTTCAAAATCATCTATGTAATTGAATTGTAAAAATTTACCCAATGGAACATTGACCTTTGACTTATGTCTGTAAAAAGAAGTATTAACAGTACTTGTAGTCGTGGAAAGATAAGAACCATCATATATTGTTTGTATTTGTCTTGTTTTAATTTGTGTACCAAACAAATGTTTATAGCCAAAGAAATTGCTACCCTCTGAAAATCCACTTATTCCATAGTAAGAAGATAGATTTTTCTTATCTAAAAATTTTAATAATATTTTTCCTATATGTTGGTCAGTAATGATTTGATCATTAAAAAAATTTTTATTCCAATCTCTTTGAAACTCCATGCTTCTGTATCTTTGAATATACGAAAATTTTTGGGATACATATTCATAATCGCTCTCTATCTGCAATGAATAACTATCAATCATACTCAGATGATTGGATGAAGAAAATTTTACACCATATCCGTCATCATTGTTTTTATTATACCGGCTGAATGTATTGATATCATTTTTAGTATAAACCAGTTCTGTTGCAATTTTATTGTTTTCAGAAATAGTGTATTGATATCCTGCAGTCATCATTTGTTTCTGTTGTGGTGGATCTAATTTTACAAGAGGCATATAATCACCTTGCAAAACGCCATTAACCGGAACTATCCATTGAAATACTTTTCCATTCGCAGATGATGGTACTTGTTTGTAATACCCTTTACGAGCACCCACATAACTAAATATTACCTTGTACTTTGCACTGTCAGGGTTAATAGAATACTCATAAATATCTTTATATAAAGCGCTTCCTGCAAGCGTATCTTTTTTTCTATAAAACACATCCGTATTATTGAATTCAGCAAGAGATGCGCTATTATAATACGCTTTACTTAAAGTGTCTCCTATTTGAGAAAGATATTTAATTTGTTCCTTGTTTAATTGTTGTTGCAATGGTCTGTTCTTATTATCCTGCTCCGAATAAAAATTAAAATAAACAACTTGATTTTTTGCAATGCTCAACTCTTCTTCTATGAGATATAAAGACCGTGAAAAACTTTTTGTAACATATTGAAATTCTGCTATTATTCTCTTGTCTTTTGTAATTAACTGTTTCGCCGTAAATATAATTTCCGCTGTATTGTAATCAATGGTATAATCATTCTCTTGCCCCCTCTGCAACAATTTTCCATCCATATAAATCTTCTCCGTACCCGAAAGCACTACAATGATTTGCTCCCCATCTGCGCCTGTTAATCTATAAGGTCCCTGATTATTCTCTTTTCCA
Organism: bacterium; assembly: GCA_027364695.1. GTDB lineage: Bacteria > Bacteroidota > Bacteroidia > B-17B0 > Aurantibacillaceae > BPGX01. The sequence continues at coordinate 1,064 of DAHXOV010000148.1, read as the reverse complement.
TAAAAAATATTACGCGCAAACTTTCCTCTTGTAAGGGCAAAAGCAACATTTGTTTTTAATTTTAGATGCGCATTAATACTATCTGTATTTTCAAAATTTGCACCTTGCAGACGCTTAAAGTAATTCATAAAATAAGTGTTCTTTGGTTGTGCCAATTGATAATCTCCTACTATCAGTTTATTATTACTGTTACTCAATTGAATATATACTTTATCAAACTCCCGTAATTGCGCTGTAGTGCCGTCTGCTTGAAAAGGAATATTATTATCGGTAGCAACCATCGCAATATCAATATCCTTTGTCAACTTGCCTTGCATTTGTAAATTAAAATTAGATTGAACACTCATATCTTGATTATTTCCAAATGAAATACCCCTGCTGATACTTCCATTTTTAAATAATTTATCTGAAAAAAAATCTTCCTGTTTATTCTTATCTTTACCAAAAGTATATTGATAAGCTGGCCTTGAAAAATCTTTCCTTATATCAGCTATTTTCTTGTGAGCATATTCCTGTTGCAATGGAAAAGGCATCCTTTGATATTCTATGATAATTGTATCTGTGACTTTTTCAGTGAATACCAGTTTTTGTTGGCTCTGAATCCATTGATAAATAACAGGTTCTCCATTTTTATATTTTACCCGCAAACTGTTTGGAACAATGTAATTACTATCTATTTCAATAGTATCTTTTAATACCAGTATTTTTTTTGAAACAACACTATTCGTTTGACAAAAAAGATAAAAACCCTGTGATAAAATAAATATAATTGAATAAATCCTTTGCACACTGCATAAATATAACGATAACCATTCAAAAAAATTGCTTCTTATCTAAACTGCCATATTTATCAGTATTAAAAATTTGTAGTAACAAAAATACTGAGTAATAAATAATACCTCTTTAAGTTTAATACATCGCTTTGTTCTCTTCGTCTTCCCAATGCTTACTTTGTCCTTTTGAAAGACGCATACCTACAATGACCTCATGTGTACCTGTGCTATATTTCCTCAACGCTGTGGTTGTAAAATCATAAGCATACCCTATCATCAAATAATTCTTGT
>DAHXOV010000129.1 GCA_027364695.1 bacterium | reverse complement strand
GTATTTATACGGGTTTTGTTAGCCAAAAATGGGTAGGATTTGATAAAACAGTGGTTGATGAAGACACATACAATGCTGGGCGTGTTAATTATTATAAATTCCACGGTTCAATTGACTGGCTAAGAATGAATGACGGAACTGTAAGGAAGAATAACCAAAATATTGATGAAGCGGAAATCGATGTAAAGACGAATCCGTTTTTAATATTCGGTCATGGCACAAAGCTATTTACAATTGATCCGTTCTTTAGTCTACTAAAGATATTTCATGACAAGCTTCATGAAAAACGATATTTTTTTATTATCGGCTATAGCTTCTTTGACCCGCATGTTAATAATTTGCTTTTTAATGAATTAATGACGAATCCTGAACAAGACAAAAAGATGATTATCGTTAACCCAAATCCATTGGATTTTAATGACTCTGATTTTGAAAATAAATATGGTTTTAATAGCGTCCTGAAAAAAGAATCTGCAACACGTCTGGTTAATTTATTTAAATATATACAAAAAAATAATTTCTATTCAGATATACCAGAATTCAATGTAATGCAAATTTCAACTGAATCATTTGTTTATATCCAATGTAATGGGCAAGATTTTATTTCAAAAATATTTACTAAATCTGATAATCAATATGGCTTTGTTAAATTAATTGACGGATTAAAAGAGGAAACAAAGAAAGAAATTGACTTTTAGAAATCATGCTTTCCGCCCTACAATATGCTTTGCATAAGCGGTGGAGAGGCAGATTGATGAGATGGTTTATAAACTCTACGGCTTGACTGATGACGAGATTAAGATTGTGGAGGGGAAAGAGTAATATGGAAATCAGCTATTCTGAAAAATCATCGAAACAAATTATGAGAGAAAAAAATAACCCTATAGCCGTAATATTAGATTATAGGGAGTATATGAAACTGAAAGAGATTGAGGAGAATAGAACAGACTACTATTCTGCTATAGAAACAAAATTAAAAAATAAAAAGTAGATAGGACATAAAGATTTAAAGAGAAAGTTAGGCTTATAAATTGTAGAGAATATATTTCATCACCGTCGTTGCTCAACTCCTCCTCGCCACTAAAAAGAAAGACCTTGTGTGATATTTTAAAACAATTTTAGTAAGATTCCGATATTATTTCACTCTTTCTATAAAATAATGTAATTTTCTGCCTGAAAATAAGCATATAATGTCAGCGTTCAATCATAAAAAAATAGGGATATTAGGAGGAGGACAATTAGGTAAAATGCTGCTTCAAAAAGGAATGGATTTTGCTTTGAATATCTATGTGTTGGATCCGGATGGAGATGCGCCGTGTAAGAGTATAACATCAAACTTTGTAAAAGGAGATTTTCGGAATTTTGAAGAAGTTTATCATTTTGGAAAAAATATGGACGTTCTTACAGTTGAGATTGAAAATGTCAATGTAGAGGCTTTGAAAAAACTTCAACAGGAAGGGAAAGAGGTATATCCATCACCTGCAATTATTGAAATGATACAAGACAAAGGCTTGCAAAAAATTTTTTATCAAAAAAATAATATCCCTACTGCCGATTTTTTTTTGGTAGAAAATAAATTACAAATACAAAAATATATTGACTATTTACCATTTTTTCAGAAAATAAGAAGAGGTGGCTACGATGGAAAGGGAGTAAGAAAATTAGCACAAGCATCTCATATTGATATTGCTTTTGACGAGCCAAGTGTATTAGAAAGAATGCTGAATATAGATAAAGAACTCAGTGTTATTGTAGCCAGGAATCAATCGGGTGAAATACAAGCCTTTCCCGTAGTGGAGAGCGTTTTTAATCCACATGCGCATTTGGTGGACTATCTGATATGCCCCTCTAATGTGCCTAAGAATATTGTTCAGCAAAGTGATCAAATAGCCCGCAAAATTGCAGAAGAATTGAAAATAACAGGAATATTAGCCATTGAATTTTTTCTCACCAAAGATGGAAAATTGCTCGTCAATGAGATGGCACCAAGGGTTCATAATTCAGGGCATCATACCATTGAAGCATGTGTTACTTCTCAATTTGAGCAACATTGGCGAGCCATCCTTAATCTTCCATTAGGAGATACTACACTCATTCGTCCTGCTGTAATGATTAATTTGCTTGGTTCAGAGGGGTTTGATGGAGCATCGCATTACATAGGATTGGAGAAAGCTTTGAAATATTCAGGTGTATATCCTCATCTTTATGGAAAAAAACAAGTAAAGCCATACAGAAAAATGGGGCACATTACCATTACAGACAATTCTCTTGCTGCTGCATTATCAAAAGCCCGGAAAATAAAAGAACTCACAAAAGTTACTGCAATATAAAAATATAAAGAAAATGACAATAGACAAACTCATCACAGGCATTCTATTTATCTTTGCTTTGGCTTATCTTATTTACCGGTGGAAAAGAAAAAAGACCTGCAAAAAAAACGACTCCTGCTGCAAATAAATACTGCTTTATGAAAAAAACTTTTATTCCTCACATCAATAGAGAAATCAGTTGGCTTTCTTTTAATGAGAGAGTGCTTCAAGAAGCAGAAGACAAAAGAAATCCTCTGTTAGAACGGTTAAAATTTTTAGGCATATTCAGCAATAATAGAGACGAGTTTTATCGTGTCAGAGTAGCCACTGTAAAACGACTGATAAAACTAGGGTACCGTGCTATTGATATTTATGGTGAAGACCCCGAAGTATTGTTAAAACAACTGCAAAACAAAGTATTGTCTCAGCAGCAAAAATTCGATCATCTATACTTAAATATTTTAGAAGAACTAAAAGAAAATAACATTTATATCATCAATGAAAAAGGAATATTACCCTCACACAAAGAGTTCATTACACAATACTTTCATAACGAGGTAATGCCCTCTCTATTCCCTATTCTCATTGATAATAAAAAACCCTTCCCCTTCTTAAAAGACAAATATGGATACCTATACATAAAACTCGTTACCAAACAATCCCCTAAACAAATCAAATATGCGCTCATAGAAATTCCAACCAAAGTACTGAGTCGTTTTGTCATGCTGCCATCTGTTGAAAATAAAAAGTATATCATTTTATTAGACGATATTATTCGTTACAACTTAAATGAAATTTTTTCCGTATTTGGCTTTGAATACATAGGCGCATACAATATCAAACTCACTCGGGATGCAGAATTAGAAATTGATAATGACCTGAGCGAAAGCATTCTAGAAAAAGTTACCAAAGGACTGAAAGACAGACAAAAAGGGAAGCCGGTAAGATTCGTTTATGATAAAGAAATGCCCAACGACATGTTGCAATTCATCATGAAAAAATTAGGTATGTCCAATGTAAAAGATAGTTTTATCCCAGGTGGGAGATATCACAATTTCAAGGACTTTATTAATTTTCCAACACTCGGCATGCATCCCCTTGCTTTCCAGAATCCTCCTCCTATTAATATCCCTGAATTAGAAGACCTTAAAACCCCGATGCTTGATTTAATACTGAAGAAGGATTTGCTCTTTCATTTCCCCTATCATTCCTACAATTATTTAATCAAGATATTGCAGGAGGCATCTATAGATCCAAGCGTTCATACTATTAAAATTACACTGTATCGGTTAGCTGAGTCATCAAGAATAGCCAATGCTTTGATCAATGCTATCAAAAATGGGAAAAAAGTAAGTGCTGTTGTAGAATTACAAGCCCGCTTTGATGAAGGGCATAATATCTATTGGGCAGAAAAACTAAAAGAAGAAGGAGCAGAAGTTATCTATGGCGTAAGAGGATTAAAAGTGCATTCTAAATTATTCCTGATAGAGGGTAGAAATAAAAACCAACATTTTAGAATAGCACATATAGGTACGGGAAATTTTAATGAAAAATCCGCAAGAGTATATACAGACATATCTCTTATCACCGCTCATAAGGGTATTTGTAATGATGTAAATACTGTTTTCAATTTTTATAGAGATAATCTAAAAATAGGCTATTACAAACATCTTCTGGTATCCCCATTTACAATGCGAAGAGAGTTTATCAATTTAATCAATAAAGAAATTAAAAATGTAAAAAAAGGATTAAAAGGAGAGATTACTTTAAAACTGAATAATCTTGTAGATAAAGAAATGATCCATCATTTATACAAAGCATCCCAGTCTGGTGTAAAGATAAATTTAATCATCCGCAGTACTTGTTCTCTTGTTACAGAACTCCCTGGGTACAGCGATAATATAAAAGCATACAGTATAGTAGATAAGTATTTGGAGCATGCAAGAATATTTATATTTCATAATATGGGGAAAGAAAAAATTTTTATCTCATCTGCTGACTGGATGACCAGAAACTTAGATCATAGAAGTGAAGTGGCTACTCCTGTTTATGATGAGCATTTGAAAAAAATTATCAAAGAACTTGTACACATACAAATATTAGGCAACCAAAAAGTTAGAATCATTGACCGACATCAAACCAACCAATACAAACAAGCACAAAAAGATGAGCCCATCATTAGATTGCAAGACAAGACCTATGAATATCTTCAGCAACTTGCTTTACACCAAGATCTTAAATTAAGTACAATATGAGCAACACGCACATTGAAAGACAGCATGGTATATTACTCGCTGCTATAGATATAGGCAGCAATGCCATTCGCTTATTGCTATCAAGAGTATTTGAAGATAAAAACTTTATTCTCTTTCACAAAGAAGAGCTGATCCGCATCGCCATTCGTTTAGGAGAAGATGTTTTTTTGACAGGAAAAATTTCTGAACAAAAAACACAAGGGCTCATTCAAGCCATGAGCGCTTATTTTAATATTATACAGGTGCATAATGTTGCCACATACAAAGCAGTTGCTACCAGTGCGATGAGAGATGCTGCTAATGGAAAAGAAGTGATTCAACTCATTGAAAAAGAAACCAACGTACGTATAGATATTTTAGACGGGAAAACCGAAGCCAATCTTATATTCGCTAATCATATTGAAGAAATTTTAGACCCCGACAAAGCGTATATGTACATTGATGTAGGTGGTGGTAGCACCGAAATTACTGTCTATAACAAACACAAAATGATGGCATCTAAATCCTTTAATATAGGTGCACTCAGACTGCTGTACAATAAAGTAGAAGGCAATGTATGGGACGAAATGAAACAATGGATAAAAAAAAACACACAGGGCATATATCCACTTTATGCTATTGGTTCAGGAGGAAATATCAATAAATTGTACAAAATGAGCGGGAAAAAAGAAAATAAATCATTAGGGTATAATAAACTGAAAGGTCTTTATGAAATGTTACAATCTTATACCTGTGAAGAAAGAATAAAACTATTAGGACTAAAGCCCGACCGGGCAGATGTCATTGTTCCTGCTGCTAAAATATATCTCACTACTATGAAAACTGCTGATATTGAAAAAATATATGTCCCTCAAATAGGACTTTCTGACGGTGTCATTCATCAATTATATGAAGACCTGAAAAGTAAAAAATAAAAAATCATTGTGTACGAAAATCCTCATATACTCCATCTGGGCTGGAATGACCTACTAGATATTATTTTCGTCGCTATTCTCTTGTATGTTTTGTATCATTTAATCAAAGCAACTTCTGCTATAAAAGTATTCTGGGGGCTTGGACTTATTTATGTTGCATGGGTAGTAGTAACTGCTTTTGAATTGAAATTACTGAGTTCTATTGTTGGAAAATTTATCAATGTTGGTATTATCACGATCATTATTATTTTTCAGCAGGAAATTAGAAAATTTTTATTACTCATTGGTTCTACTAATTTTTGGAAACAACATTATAGTATATTTAAACTGAATGAAGCGTTTAAAAATAATAATTCTTTTTCTGTTCCGCTGAATATTCTGCAAGAAGCCTGTTACAATATGGCTCGCAATAAAACAGGCGCACTTATTGTCCTTGCTCAAAAAGATGATTTAACTTTATACGAACAATCGGGCTTACCAGTCCTCGCCCCTGTAAAGGATTATATTATAGAAAGTGTTTTTTACAAAAATGCTCCTCTTCACGATGGTGCTGTGATTATTAAAACCAATATTATTACCTCTGCTAAATGTATTTTGCCCATCAGCGAGTCCATCAGCGTGCCTGCTCATGCAGGTACCCGACACAGAGCTGCTCTCGGTATAACAGAACAAACA
>DAHXOV010000074.1 GCA_027364695.1 bacterium | reverse complement strand
GTCTTCCACAAGCTATACATTCATGATTGACTTCAATAAAAGCATTGATAGAAACGCCATCCAATTCATCTCTTGCGCTTTCAAAAGCTTGATTCCATGGCTTTCTTAATACTTCATACCGTAATTTATGAATTTTTTCTAAGTCTATATTATTGTTCGCTACTTTTACTATCATGGTATTTCAAATGCTATAGAGTGATCACATACACACCATTTAATTATCTGTAATTGTAGGGTTTATCAACATTGATGGCAGAATTTTTGACCTTTATTAACTCGGTTCCGAATTCTGCTAAAACACCTGATAAATCCAACACCTTTATTCTATTAAGGATAATTGAATACACTTTTTTCTGCAAAGATATTCAAAATTATACCTAAAAAAGAGAGTGTCTTGAGAAAAACAATGCCATTCATCTTTTATAAAATGCCTACTTTTGCCCATTGCAATTCAATTCATCCGTCATGTCCAAGATTAAAAACAAAAAAAATATACTCATATCTGCTGCGACTAAAAAAGAGATACAGATGCTTTTGAAATATTTAAATGATCATTATCTTGTAAAAAATTCTTCTGCTCAATATTTTATTGTTGATACCTCTCGCATTCATATACATGTTTTAATCAGCGGTATAGGGATGGTTTCTACAGCATATTATCTTGGAAAATTATATGCTCATGATTTTTCAATTGCTATCAATGTAGGCATTTGTGGAGCTTTTGACAGGAACATTCAAATAGGGGAGTTAGTCATTGTACAAGAAGATGTTTTTTCTGAACTAGGCGCAGAGAACGGTAAGTCATTTCTAAAAGCATCAGAAGCAGGTTTGGGCGATGAATGTATTGTTCCTAAAAAATTATTTATCCCAAAAGTTTTTTCAAGTATTAAAAAGGTAAAAGGAATTACGGTGAACAAAGTACACGGTCAAGTGAACAGCATTAGAAAAGTAAATCAACTTTACCAGCCACAAATAGAAAGTATGGAAGGAGCAGCATTCTATTATGCATGTAATAAAAACCATTGGAAATGTTTGCAAATACGAAGTGTTAGCAACTATGTAGAAAAAAGAAATAAAGATAAATGGAACATTCCACTGGCTATTAAAAATCTGAATCATTCACTTATTCAATACATTCAATCATTATGAAACACACTGTAACACTTGGGTTTTCACCTTGCCCTAACGACTGTTTTATTTTTGATGCACTCATTCATAAGAAAATTGATACTAAAAACTATGAATTTATTCCCATCATAGAAGATGTAGAAACATTGAATGGAAAAGCATTGAGAGCATATCTGGATGTAACGAAATTAAGTTATCACGCTTATTTGTATTGCAAAAATAATTATGTGTATTTGAATAGTGGAAGCGCCTTAGGATTTGGTTGCGGACCTTTAATAGTTACACACTCAGAGGATATACTTCATCGTTTTTCTAATATAGAATATAGAAAATATTTGAAAGCCCTTATTCCAGGAGAACTTACTACGGCTCATTTTTTAATTAAAAAATTTTACCCTGAAATTCAGAATAAAATATATATTTTATTTTCAGATATAGAAAATACTTTACTTACTAAAGAATTTGATATCGGAATCATTATTCATGAGAATAGATTTACTTACCATGAAAAGGGATTATTAAAAATTATAGATTTGGGAGAGATGTGGGAAAAACAAACATCTTTGCCAATACCATTGGGAGGCATTATGGCGCAAAAAAAATTGGGCAAAGCAGCCATTTGTGAAATAGAACAACTTATTCAAGAAAGCGCTCTGTATGCACGTCATCATCCCGAAAGCGTCATACCTTTTGTGAAACAACACGCACAAACAATGAGTGAAGAAGTAATGAAACAACACATTGAATTGTATGTCAATGAATATACTATTGACTTGGGAGATGTTGGCAAAAAAGCAGTAGAGATATTTTGTTCAGAGCAAATTTAATGCAATACTACATCGCTTCCGTGTTGTGTTTTCAGAATAAAATGCTATGAGACTTGTCACTGGTATAAACGATCTATCCTCAAAAGACGTTTCTCAGATATTTATTCTAAAATTAACTTGTAGGTGGTTAAATTTTGATGAATATCTATTATTTGAATGTAATAGATGCCTTTGCCATATTCACTCATTTCCACTGTAACTTTATCTGCGCTAGCTTCATGTGTTTTGATAACTTGTCCTAAAGTATTAAAAATTTTGTATTGAAATGGAAGAGATGATTCTATCACAAAGCTACCATTGTTAGGATTGGGATAAATACTTGTATAGTATTGGTTGGAAAGGCTGGTGATGCTGGTTACACAATCTATAGAGAAAGAATAAACAGTAGAACAATTATTGGCATCTGTAATGCTTACTGTGTAAGTGGTACCACCGGTTGTTCCATTCAGGTTAGTTGCTGTAGAAGTGGTAGATACAGAAGGGTTCCATGAAAAATTATAGGGAGGGGTTCCATTATTTACATTGATAGTAGCAGATCCATTGGTACAACCAGGAGAACTGGCATTAAATATGTTCGCATTGGCAGTAGGTGTGGGATTGACAATGATAGCAGTGGTTTTTGAGGATGAGCAAGAGCCGCTCGTACCTGTAACGGTATAGTTGGTATTAGAGGAAGGGCTTACAGAAATAGATGCAGAAGTAGCACCTGTGTTCCATGAATAAGAACTTGCCCCTGATGCTGAGAGTACAGTATTTTGCCCTGTGCAAATGATAGCGGAGTTGACAGAAATATTTGGAGTAGGATTGACGGTTACGGTTGTTATTTTTGTAGAAGAACAGCCTGCAGTTTTTCCTGTAACAGTATAGGAAACAGTCACTGGTGGCATCACAGCAATAGATGAAGAAATGGCGCCATTGCTCCATGTGTAGGAAGT
>DAHXOV010000056.1 GCA_027364695.1 bacterium | reverse complement strand
GCACTAGGTTTACAAGAAGGAAGTATCATGATTAGTTTGATAGGCGCAACCGTCTATTTCATTAAAATAATTATATTTATCAATGTATTTATGTGGATCAGGTGGACTTTACCAAGGTTTAGATTTGACCAATTGATGAATTTAGGATGGCGGTATTTACTCCCATTGTCTTTACTGAATCTGGTAATTACCATAATAGTAGAATATATAAGAGGGAACATCAATTGATAATATAAAATTTTAAACTATGCTTAAATTGACTAACAGAAGTAAAATGGTAAGTAACAAAGAACAAAGCGTAGCAGAACGTATCTACTTACCCGCAGTGCTCAAAGAGATGAGTATCACCATTAGCCATTTGTTCAAAAAAAAGGCAACTATCAACTATCCTGAAGAAAAAAAAATGTTGTCGTCTGTTTTCAGAGGGAGACACGTATTAAAAAGAGATGAGAATGGAGCTGAAAGATGTACTGCCTGTGGATTGTGTGCATTGGCTTGTCCTTCAGAAGCCATTACCATGGTAGCCGCAGAAAGAAAACCAGGTGAAGAACATCTATACAGAGAAGAAAAATATGCGGAAGTATATGAAATAAATATGCTGAGATGTATATTTTGCGGGCTCTGTGAAGAAGCATGTCCAAAAGAAGCCATCTTTTTGACAGACACCATAGTAGATGCAGAATTTTGGAGAGATGATTTTATTTATGGAAAAGATAAGTTAGTAGAGCCTATAGATAAAGACAAACGAATAGATGTAAACAAAAGACAAACTGCCGCTGTTTTAGAATTCAAAAAAAGACCGGGCTTAAGACACAATATACTTTACAAATCAAAAAAAATAAACAAACATAAACAGCATTAAACAATAAAAATACTTTCTAAAATGAAAAAATCAGAAAAAAAGAAAAATCAAGTATTCACAACAGAATCCGTAGAATTTTTACATCAGTATATCAATAATTCATCCCCTACAGGATTTGAGACCTCAGGACAAAAATTATGGTTGGACTACTTAAAGCCATACATAGATGATTATATCTCAGACGCCTATGGTTCAGCAGCAGCAATTATCAATCCAGGACAGGAATACAAAGCAGTAATAGAAGCCCATGCTGATGAAATATCATGGTGGGTGAATTATATTACAAATGATGGATTTATTTATGTGTGCCGTAACGGAGGCAGTGATCACCAAATAGCTCCATCAAAAAGAGTAAACATCTACACCAAAAAAGGGATTGTAAAAGGTATTTTTGGATGGCCTGCCATTCACGTAAGAGAACCAGGAAAAGAAGAACCCCCTACTTTGAAAAATATTTTTATAGATGTAGGATGCTCCTCTAAAAAAGAAGTAGAGAAACTTGGAATACATGTAGGATGTGTAATGACTTATGAAGATGAACTGATAAATCTCAATGAAAATTTTTATACAGGCAGAGCTTTAGACAATCGTATAGGAGGATTTATGATTGCTCAGGTAGCAAGATTGTTAGTGGAACAGGGTATAAAACTGCCCTATACATTATACATCGTAAATGCTGTTCAAGAAGAGATAGGATTGAGAGGAGCAGAGATGATATCAAGAAGAATAAAGCCCAGTGTGTCTATTATAACCGATGTATGCCACGATACACAAACACCCATGATGGATAAAAAAATACAAGGCGATATTGCATCTGGCAAAGGCCCTGTGTTGAGTTATGCTCCCGCCGTGCAAAATAATTTATTAAACCTTATCATTCAAACAGCAGAAAAAGAAAAAATAGATTATCAAAGATTAGCATCTTCTCGGAGTACTGGCACAGATACCGATGCATTTGCATACAGCGCAGAAGGTGTACCATCGGCACTCATTTCTTTACCACTCAGATATATGCACACTACCAATGAAACTGTTCATAAAAAAGACATTGAAAATGTAGTGTGGCTGATGTTTCATACATTGAAAAGAATCAAGAAGAATCAGGATTTTAGATACATTAAATAAATATTCTGATGCCATGCCTGCTATATTGGGAACATTATTAAAAAACACCATTGCTTTAAGCAATAAGCTTAAACGTGAAAAAAGACCTTTCAGACAACAGCAGGAAACACTGATTAAATTACTCACAAAAGCCAAAGATACTGCATTTGGCCAGTATTATTATTTTAATCAAATTCTCAAGAACAATCA
>DAHXOV010000051.1 GCA_027364695.1 bacterium | reverse complement strand
ATGTTACTGCCTGCTATTATCGGATCGGTAGTAGGAGCGATTGTGATTAGCCTGTTCAGCAAACATTTTGTTGGATATATAAAACCATTGGTAGCCTTATATTTTATCGCCGTAGCAGTGATTATTGTTTTTAGAGCATTTCGTTGGTATGAAAAAAGAAAAAGATGGATGTCCATACCAGCTTTATCTATTTTTGGTGCTTTTATGGACAGTGTTGGTGGCGGAGGGTGGGGAGCCTTAGTTACATCTGCGCTAATTGTAGGAGGCAGAGATATGCGTTCTACAATTGGTACAGCACATGCTATTAAATTTATTGTTGTCATCATGAGTTCACTTACCTTTCTTGCAATACTTGGAGTACAGTATTTATGGATTGTTCTGTGGGTAACATTAGGCAGTGTTATAGCCGTGCCGCTGTCTATACAATTAAATAATAAACTACCTAAAAAATGGGGTTTATTATTCATCGCCATTATTTTATTTATAATATCTGTCAAGATATTTTTCAATAGTTTTTATTCTAACTTTTAATAAGATGGGTATGAATGGTGAAAAATATCAAAGTGAAGAATGGAACAATAAGTACAGGAATGCAGATTTTCATTATTTGATGAATGAACTGTGTGAGATGTATCCTAATAAGATAGCATTTTCAACAAGTTTTAATATAGAAGACCAGGTAATTACACACTTTATTGTTATGGAACATTATCCTGTTGGGATTTTTACTTTGGACACAGGGCGAATGTTTCAGGAAACATATAATGTATGGAGTGAAACAGAAAAAAAATATGGTATAAATATTATTTCATATTTTCCTGATGCTACCGAGGTTGAGGTCATGGTTCGCCACCAGGGAATAAATGCTTTCTATGAAAGTATTGAAAATAGAAGAAACTGTTGTTATGTGAGAAAAGTAAAACCATTGATGCGAGCATTAAAAAACAGAAAGATCTGGATAACAGGCCTGAGGGCAGAACATTCAGAGCATAGAAAAAACATGAATTTATTTGAGTGGGATGATAAGTATCAATTGATTAAATTTAATCCATTGATACATTGGACAAAAGAGGAAGTAATAGACTGCATTCGGAAGAACAAAATACCTTACAATACATTGTTTGATAAGGGCTACCTGAGCATAGGATGCGCCCCCTGTACCAGAGCTGTAAAAGAAGGCGAACCATACAGATCCGGTAGATGGTGGTGGGAAAATACAGATGAGGGAAAAAAGGAGTGTGGATTACACTTAAAGTAAATTGAAACGATTATTTTTATTACATAAAATTATTATCAGAAATTATTGCGTAATTTATAGCCAACTATAAAAAATATGTTGAAGTATTTAGAACAATTAGAAAACGAATCAATACATATAATAAGAGAAGCAGCAGGACAATTCAATAAAACAGCGATATTATTTTCAGGTGGTAAGGATTCTGCCACCGTACTACATCTTGGCATTAAAGCATTCGCACCGGCTAAAATACCTTTTACCATATTGCATATAGATACAGGACAAAATTTTCCTGAAGTGATACAGTACAGAGA
>DAHXOV010000049.1 GCA_027364695.1 bacterium | reverse complement strand
ACGCTTCAATGTCTTATTATTCTATTAGTTTTTTGGCCACTTATGTATTGATGTACGATAATAAAATAGTGAAGTGGCAGAAATATGTAATGATATTTTTGAGCGCTTTAATTGGCTTGGTGATTGTTGCAGCAGGGACGATAGAGTATTGGAAGCACGGGCTTATTTCATATTTAAGAGAGAGAGATGTATTTGCTGCAGAGAATTTAAGTGTAAAAGTAGAGTGGTATGGATTGGAGTTTGTATTGGGGATATTGTTTTTTCTACTTACGCTGTGGTATGTGAGAAAAAAAAATTATTCTTTTAAAACGCATCTTGTTTATTTTTTTTCACTGGTGTGGTGGATAGCTTTGGTCATTAATAATTATGTGGGAAAGGTAGAGCAATATACTCAAAATGCAGCGATTGTTTTTTTTGAATTTTGTGCGGATAAGCAGTATAATACAGATACTTATGGATATAAGAGTTATGCTCATTTGTTTTACGGGAAAAGAATGCCGCCTAATGAAAAAGAAAAGACAAGAATAGAGAGGTATTTAAAAAATTATGAAAATGCGGGGTATAATAAATTGCCTTCTTATCATCTTGCTTATTTGAATTGGCTGATGGAAGATAAAGAAAAATTCCCTGTATTTTTAGTTTGTAAAATTCAGGATGAAAAGAATTTACGTCCAGACAGGAGGGTTAGAAAATTATACTCTAAGGGAGGATATGTGTTTTTTATAAAGCAGAGGTAATTGCTGTGAATGTTCCCCAATTATCAATTTCTTCTTCTGTCCATAATTCGGGGAAGAATATTCTTTTTTGGAATCTAGGTGGCAGGTATTTTTGCCAATTAGTGCCACCGGTGGCTGCTATTTGTTGTTTATCTTGTTGCAGATATCTAACGGCGCTTTTGTAATGTACCAGCGGCCATTTTACATTTACATTAAGGTCTAGTTCTTTGAGGGCATTGATGAGTTCTTTGTCATTTTGTTCTTCTTTGTTTAAAGATATATATTTTTTCCATAAATTTTTGTCTGCATAGTATTTTGCCCACTCTATAAATTGGTTCTGGTATTTTTTTTCAAACTGAATGAGGGTGTATGTTTTTTTACCGGAATTGATTTCAGTTGCTCCTTTTTTCCAATAGATGTGTTCATACATTTCTTCTATACTTGCATTTTTTTTTCTGAGATTTTCACGATGTTCTTTATCTGTAAGATGGATGAGGTCTGTAGAAGCCATTTCAATGAGTCTATATTGAGCGCTTTGGAAGCCGCTAGCTGGCAGAAGAGCCATTCTAAATCGCAAAAATTGCTCTTTTTCCATACCATGAATCATTATCTCAAAAGATTTTGTTAGTGCCTCAAAATAGCGGTTAATGCGATGTATTCTTTCTATGAAGAAAGAAGGTTCTAATTGATCACTCCATCCTAAATCATGACCGTTTGCCAGAACTTTCCTTCCATTGTTTCCGATTTGATGATACTCGTGTAAGCACAATTTAAAGTATAGTTCTGTGATTTGATGATATATAATAAAGATTACTTCGTCAGGAAAATCGGTTCGTGGCTGCTGCAAAGTGAGCAGTGTATCTACTGAAATGTAATCCCAATAAGGCAGATAATTGGATAGGAGTAATCCATCTAAATAACTGTTTATGTCCTGCCCGCTCAATGCGTATTTTTCAAATAGTAATTCTAGTTTTTCTTCTGTGTCTTTATTGATTTCCATTCTTCATAATTTGAGGCAAAAGTAAAAAAAATACAGATATTCTGTGGTATTGATGGGTATTTTCATCTTTATTTTATTGCTTGTAATTTACATTTTATGACAAAAGCAAAGGTATAAGCACAGTGAATGGGTGCAAAGAGGTATTATTGGGAAAAAAAAGTTAATTTTTATTAAAAAGTATTGTTTGAATGGAAAATACTGTTTAATTTTAGAGCCAAATAATTTCGCTAAAATTGAAAAATTAGTATTTGTAAAAATGAAATTTATAGACGAAATAGACGATTTGAGCAGAATAAGTGCCTGTAAAGAAGAGATTTCTTTTATTCCTTTTATGAAAGAATTTGTGGTGCGGGCTGCAGGTTTTTTAAACATAGAAAGGATCAATGTTTGGTTGTTGGACAGAGAAAGGAATGCTATATTTTCTATCGCAGAGTACGATAAGAGAGATGGGGAATTCAGTCATTCTTATTGGATATATGAAAAAGATGTGCCGCATTACTTTGAAAGATTAAAAAAAGATAAAATTATTTTAGCGACTGATATTCATACGCATCCAGCTACTTATGAATTTAGTGATAATTATGCTAAGCAATATGATGTAATATCCTTGATGGACGTGCCTTTAAGATTGAATGGAGAATTGGCAGGGGTGATGTGTTTTGAAAAGACAGGAAAAGAGCCCAAAGAGTTTAATGAACAAGAGCAGACCTTTGCTATAGCATTGGCACAATTGGCTTTGGCTCATATAGAAAATGCAAAGAGAATAAACTTACAGAAAAAATTAGAAGAGATGTTGAAGCAAAAGGAATTGCTGATAAAGGAACTTAATCACAGAGTGAAGAATAATTTTTCAGTATTGGTAAGTCTGTTGCGGATCAGTAAAGACAACATAAAAAAGAATAAAGAAGAAGTATTTGAAGCGATTGAACAACAGATGTTTTCAATGATTAAAGTACATGAGATGTTGATAGAGTCAGGACAACATGAGCATATTGACTTGTCAGAGTATTTGCAGAAATTGGCAGAAGAGTTTCATTCAAGTTACAATGATATCAGGAATAATTTGAAATTTATTATTGATGAGCAAAAGTTTTTTGTTTCTATTAAAAATGCAGTGAATTTAGGTTTAATTGTTACCGAAATATTCTTAAATGCTTTGAAGTATTGTGTATTAAAAAACGCTGGAGTATTTGAGTTGAATATGAAAGTTGTTTCAGACAGTGAGGCAGAAATTGTATTGGGAGATAATTGTAATGATTTTGATTTTGAGAGTGTATATAAAAAACAAATGTCTTTGGGATTAAGTATTATTAAAGATTTGACTGAAAGTGCAGGATTTGAAATAGTATTTCCTACAAAAGGATGTTCCAAATATAAAATAGTGATTAAGAAGTAGAATAAATTACAAGAGTATTTTTACTAACACCTCAAATATCCTTTCAGTGGATTTGCCATCCCATTTATCGGGGTGTTGTGGTTGAGAAGTAGCTGGATGAATGAAAAAATGAATGTATTTACAAATTGTATTTTCATTGAAAGCTAATAGAATATTGCTGCCTTGCCATAGAGTAACAGGTCTTTCGGTGCAGCTCCTCAATGTAATGCAAGGAATACCTAAGTAGCTTGTTTCTTCCTGTACACCACCACTGTCGGTGATGACTATCAGCGTATGCTTGATGAGTTTTTGAAAATTAAAATAAGATTGTGGTTTTGTAACAACAAGAGAAGAGATGGCATTTAATTTATCCCAAAGTTGGTATTTTTTAAAATTATTTTCTGTACGTGGATGTATAGGAAATACAATGTTTTTAATTGTATCAGAATAATTTTTGTGGATGCTTTGAATGAGGTCTATAATTTGGTTTAATCCATTAGGCGTATCTACATTTGCTGGACGATGCAATGTGAGTAAAATATATTTTTTTGCAGTGATTTTGAGTTCTTCAAGGATGGGAGATGAATCTATTTGATATTGATAGGCGATAAGCGTATCTATCATAGTATTTCCAACGAAAAATATTCTGTCTTTTCTTACCGATTCATACTTTAAATTATTGACAGCATCAGATCCTGTAACAAAAAAGTAATGAGCCATTTTATCGGTGAGTATTCTGTTGTATTCTTCAGGCATTGTATAATCAAAACTTCTTAGCCCACTTTCAAGGTGAGCAAGGGGAATATTTAATTTGTTGGCAACTAAAGATCCTGCGAGGGTAGAATTGACATCGCCCACTACAATGATAAGATGAGGATGAAAAGCAGTATTGATAAGATGCTCTAAGCCTTTCATTATCTCTGCCATTTGAGCTACTACAGTTAGATTGGTGGGAATAGATATAAAATAATCGGGATAAAGATCAAATGATTCAAAAAAATTTTTGCTCATTTCATCGGAATAGTGCTGTGAGGTATGAACGATTTTGACATTAAAGTTTGGATAATTTCGGGCTACTTTTTTAAATTGTGTAATTTTGATAAAATTGGGACGAGTGCCTACTACTATTAGTATATTTTTCTGCATAGTTTATATTTTTGCTATCACGCTAACACCGCCCGTAACGTCATCATTGGGTTGAACCTGAATAGAACATGTTAATGGTAAAAACACATCTACTCTTGATCCAAACTTGATAAAACCCATTTCTTCAGACTGCATAGCCGTATTATTCTCTTTAGCATAGCATATAATTCTTCGGGCAAGCAAACCAGCAATTTGTCTGATGAGAATTTTTTCTCCGCTTGAATGTTCTGCAACTATACTGGTTCTTTCGTTTTCTGTGCTTGATTTTGGATGCCATGCTACGAGTTTTTTTCCAGGATGATATTTGTAATAGATAATTTTTCCATCAATAGGGTATCTATTTACATGTACATTGATGGGCGACATGAAAATACTGATTTGCCAACATTCAGAGCGAAGGTATTCAGGTTCATAAGTTTTTTCAATCACTACAATTTTGCCATCTGCAGGAGATACAACGGCTTTGTTATCTTTAGTCCATTTTCTGTCTGGGCTTCGGAAAAATTGTAGTATCAATACAAGTAAAAAAACAGATAAAGATATAAGTGTGTATTTGAGCCATGTTATTTCTGAAAATTTTTGAGCGATGAATAGAAAGAACAGGTCTATTATTAAAACGAGTATTAAACTTTGGTATCCCTCTTTGTGAAATTTCATGATGGTATTTTTTTGTTATCTGTAAAAAAGAGAACTATTTCTTCTGCAATTTTTTTTGCAGCATTTCCGTCGCCATAAAAAGGAAGAAAGTTGTCTATGGAGGTATTTTTGAGTTTTTGATAGGCAGAGAGAATTTTTTTCGGATTGGCATCTGCGAGAATGGTAGTCCCTGTGTCTAAAAGTTCTATCCACTCTGTCTCGGGGCGAAGAACAATACATGGTTTCTTAAAGAAATATGCTTCTTTTTGTATACCTCCACTGTCGGTGATAAGCATATTGCAATTTTTTTCTAATTGAATGATATCCATAAAGGAAACGGGCTCGGTGATAAGGATGTTTTTATTGTTTTGTAATTTTTTGTATGTAGAAGGTAGAAGTTGAGTAGCAAGTATTTTTTTGGTACGAGGATGAATGGGAAGAACGATTTTAATTTCATTAGAAATTTCTGATAATGCAGTGAATATGTTGTTCAGTCGCTCTGTTACATCGGTATTATTGTTTCTGTGAATAGTGCATAAAACAAAGGGATGATTCGTCATTTGGAGTTGTTGTAAGAACTTGGATTTTTGAGCCGCTTTTTTAGAAAAGTAGAGCGCATTGTCATACATGACATCCCCACTTAGTATGATTTTTGGATGATTGATGTCGCAGAATCTGTTGTGTAATTTAAATCCTTCTTTTTCTAAATTTTTTATTGCTTGGTGAGTGGGGCAAAAGAGTAGGGTAGAGGTGTGATCTGCAACTATTCTGTTGATTTCTTCAGGCATTGTTTTGTTGTAAGAGCGGAGCCCTGCTTCTATGTGAAAGACAGGAATGAGAAGTTTAGAAGCAGCAATGGCGCCTGCTAAAGTAGAATTAGTATCGCCATATACAATAAGAGCATCCGGTTTTTCTTTTATGATTACATCTTCTATTTTTTCAATCATTAAAGAAGTCTGTTTTCCGTGTGTGTTACTGCCGACATTTAAATTATACAGTGGTGGCGGGATACTTAACTCTTCAAAAAAAATCTGACTCATATTTTCGTCGTAGTGTTGTCCTGTATGGACAATGATTTCATTTATTTTTTTTGAATAATAAGATTGAATAACTCTGCTGAGTGCTGCGGCTTTGATAATCTGAGGTCTTGCCCCTATAATAGTAATGACTTTGTGCATCATTTAAATCAAGCGCCAAAGGTATTGAAAAATACCTTAAAGGGAAAATGAAAACAATCGCATCAAAATATATGCAAGCTAACGATATAATTGGTTTATGTGTTTTTTAATAGATTTACCAATTGATGAATATTCATAGCATCCTTAATATCATAATGTTCAATTTTTTCTCATCAAATTCAAGAATAGCAGGTTTAATATACTTGACAACATCAAAAGAAGACCAATTGAGTTCTTTATCTATTAAAAGGATTTCTCTTTCGTAAAAATCAAGCATAAAAAGTTTAAATAATGCTGAGAGATATGCCTGAAAAATAGAGAATTAAAATAACAGTACCTACAATAATTCTATACCATCCATATACAGCAAAGCCTGTTTTGTTTAAGAGACCTATGAAAAATTTAATGGCTAATAGTGCTACAATGAAAGCAACTATATTTCCAATAATAAGTAAATTTATTTCAACTTTATTGAGTTGAGAGTGTCGTTGAAAAAAGTCAAATAATTTTTTGGCAGTGGCTCCAAACATTGTGGGCACAGCAAGAAAAAAAGAAAATTCTGCTGCAGATTTTTTGCTTAGTCTTCTGAATAATCCTCCAATGATAGTAGCCCCACTTCTGCTTACGCCTGGAAACATGGCTATACTTTGAAACATTCCTATCAAAAAAGCATCTTTGTTTTTTAATAATTCTGTACTTTTTTTATTGTGTTTGAACAATTTATCTGAATAAACAAAAAACACTCCCCCTAAAAGTAAAAAAATAGCAACCACTACGGGGCTTTCTAAAGCTTTATCAATCCAGTCGTTGAGTAAGATACCAAATATTGCAGACGGAATGAAAGCGATAAACAATTTAGTATAAAAAGTAATGAAATCTTGATAAGAAGAAAAGCAAAAAAAATTTTTGAAATAAAGAATGATAACAGATAATATAGCTCCTAACTGAATGAATACTGTGAAAAGCTTTACAAAATCGTCAGGCTGAATACCTAAGATAGTAGTACATATAATAAGATGACCTGTGGATGAAATGGGCAAAAATTCTGTAATACCTTCTACTATACCAAGGATAATAGCATCCAGCCAATTCATTACTTGTTGAATTTTTTCATAATACCGTAAATAATAGCTAGCAATCCTGCCACGGCGATGATGGGTGAAAGGACGATCCTTTTAAAATTAAAAATTTCTGGATTGAAGATATTAGGTTCATCACTGCCACCGCCGATCATAAGCAAATAGCCAATGACTACCATGAATACACCTGTTAAGATAAACGTATAGTTTGTTTTTTTGAAAGTTTGAGGTGGAGACATATATGAGAATTTGCGTTCAAATGTAAGTATTATTTTATAGACGACAGATGAGGATTAAATCTAAATATTTTTTTATATCATTTTAAGGTAGGCTATTTCTTTTTCAGTTAAGAACCGCCACTTTCCTCTTGGTAAATTTTTCTTGGTAAGACCTGCGTATATAGCACGGTCTAATTTTTTGATATCATAGCCAAGTTGTTCAAATATTTTTCTGATGATTCTGTTTTGACCGCTGTGAATTTGTATCCCTAATTCATTTTTTTTATTCATCGCATAACTCAATGCATCGGGTTTGATAAGACCATCTTCTAGTTGAATGCCATTAGACAATTTTTCAAAATCTTTACCTGAAAAGTTTTTATTAAGCACTATATGATATAGTTTTGCAATTCTTGATTTTGGATGCATGAGTTTATTAGCCAGCTCGCCGTCATTGGTGAACAATAAGATGCCTGTGGTTTGTCGGTCTAGTCTTCCTACGGGGAATATTCTTTCTTTACAGGCACCTTTTACAAGTTCCATGACGGTTTTTCTATTTTGAGGGTCGTCGGTTGTTGTAATGTAGTCTTTGGGTTTATTGAGTAAGAGGTATACTTTTCTTTCATTTTTAATGGTGTGCCCTTCTACTTCTACATTGTCGGTGTTTTTTATTTTGTATCCCAAACTTGTGATGACTTGTCCATTGACTTTTACAGCACCAGTTTCTATTAACACATCTGCTTCTCTACGAGAGCAAATACCTGCATTGGCGATGTATTTATTTAATCGAATCAATTGTTCTTCTGATGAGATAATTTTTTCAGACTTGTTTTTTTCTCTTGGTGAAAATTCACTTTGTTTTTTTTCGTGTGATTTTTTTGATTTTGAAAATGGATTATTTTTAGTTTTATTATGGCGATTGGTTGGGTTCGATTCAAATTTATTTTTTTTTGACATGATTTTAGAGATTGAAGTTTTTAAGATAGATAGATGATTATTCAAACCAATCTTTGGTATTTAGATTGGTACCTTGTTCATTGTTTTTATCGTATTTGGAGCAGTCTAATTCTATATGTTCCAGATTTTGTGGTTTTGAAAAATCAGACAGAGATACTTTTAATGATTTATCAGCATATATTTTTTGAAAAAATTTAGCCCATAGGGGTAAAGCCATGGATGCTCCTTGCCCCATTTCAAGCGTATTGAAGTGAATACTTCTTTCATCTCCACCTACCCATACACCGGCTGCGAGTTCTGGGGTAAGCCCAATGAACCATCCGTCAGAGTTATTTTGAGTGGTGCCAGTTTTTCCTGCAATAGGATTTTTTAGTCCATATTTGTATCGTAATCTTACGCCTGTTCCGTAATCTACCACCCCTCTCATGAGTTGTATCATAATATATGCTTTGTCTTCGCTAAAGGCTTCGTTCATTTTTGGAATGAATTGTTCTAACACTTTACTATTTTTATCTTCTATTC
>DAHXOV010000044.1 GCA_027364695.1 bacterium | reverse complement strand
GGTGTGTTCACTGTATTGGTTGAATAGGTAGAAACGGTCAGTGTGATGTTCGCAGCATTCGTCTTATTAAAACTTAATGGAATGTAATCTGTAGCGATGCCTCCTATCCCAAATGGAACAACATAAGAACCTGTATTTGTTCCCGTTATCCACGATACATAATTGTATTGGTTTTCTGAATTAATATGTCCGCCCGTTCGAACTATACCTAATGGGTTGTTTTGATTGACTACTATGTAAATGGGTGTAGGAGCAGTTCCCCCATTCATGTACATGTAAGCTCCATTGATATACAAAGCATTATTCTGTGCATAAACGGTGCTTATTATTCCTAATGAAAAAAGGAAATAAGCCAATATTTTGGTTTTCATATTATTGTATATTTTTTGCAAAGTTATAGAAAAAAAATTGAAATTGTAAAATTTATTTAAAATTTTAAATTTTTATACCCAAAATGGTAACATCGTCTGTTTGTTCGTTTTGTTGTTTCCACTCTGTAAAAAAGTTATGCAGATATGATTTTTGCTGTTCGGCGTTTAAGTGACAGATTTGGGTAAGGATTTCTATGAATCTTTTATGAAGAATTCTTTTGCCTTTTTTTCCTCCGAATTGATCTTTATAGCCATCTGTATAAAGATATAGCCAGTCACCTTTTTGGAGTTTGAATGAATGTAAATTAAAGTTCTGATAAGAGTGAAAGAGGCCTACGGGGATTTTGTCGGCAGAGAGTAAAATGGGCTTGGTATTTTCGCGTGTAATTAGTATCTGTTGGTTGGCAAGTGTATAAAATATGGTGAGTGATTGTTGATATTTGTTGTCAAAGAGGATAAGGGAGGCGTCCATACCGTCTTTTTGTTGTTCGTCGTAAGTCAGGTTTTGAATCAACTTATTTCTGACGTAGTTGAGAATATCATTGGGGTAGTAAATTTGTTTTTCTTGCACGGATTCGGTCAGATAATTGATATTCAGCAGGCTCATAAATGCGCCTGGTACGCCGTGTCCTGTGCTATCGCAAACGGCAAGATAGTGGGGGTTGTCGGGGTGTAAGAGATTGACATTTGCCCAATAAAAGTCTCCACTGACAATATCTTTTGGGATGTATAATGAGAAATAGGTTTCAAAATAATTTTCAGATATAAAGTGTTTGGTGATATATTCATCGGAAGTAATGAGTGCTTTTTGAATTCGGGAAGCGTAATTTATACTATCTATTATATCTTTGTTTTTTTGTTCTAGTATGTTTTTTTGCTGAGATACTTTAAGGTGTAATTTTTTAATTTGTTTATTTTGTTTAATAGATTTGCTAAGAAAAAAAACTATCACAATAATGAATATTAGTGCTACAAAAAGGATATAAGTTTTTTGTTGACTTTTTATCTGCTGTATTTCTGCTTGTTTTTGGAGTGCAAGGATAGATTGCTCTTTTTTGAATAGTTCTTTGTTGGTTTCCATTTCTTCGTATTTAACTGATAAAAGTTCTTCATTGATTTTATCAGAGGTGAATTGATATTGCTCGTGATATTCAAGTGCTTTACGATAATTTTTATTTTTCTTTTCAAATTCATAGAGTATGAGGTAAAGTTCTTTCAGTGTTTCATTATCGTTGATTTGTTCTATGTCTTTATGGTATTTTTTTATAAGGTATCTGGCGCTATCTGTGTATCCTATTTTATTTAGAATCTGGCTTTTCAATAATACAGAGGTCAGGTATTTTTTTTTGTTATTTTTCAGGTTAAAATTAGGCAAGGCATAATTGATATATTTATAGGCATTAAGGTAATCTCTTTTTAGGTAATATTCCTGTGCTATGTTGGTTTCCAGTTGAGACAATTTATGCCTCCATGTGCTATTTTTTAGTTTATTAATAACGTAAAGTAATGTGTTAATTGCAGAATCTATGTAATATCTTTTTGTGGTGTCTTTATTATACATGTTCGTATAAGTACCTGATATGGAGTTGGCTATGACAGCTATATTCGGAGTGTCTTTTAATAACACACTCACATTAAGAGCTGTGCGAAGCAAATGTATCTTTTCTATTCTTTCTTTTTGAACGCACTCTATCCATCCAATGCTGTATAAGGCATAGGCATATTCTTTTGGGTGTTTTGCTGAATCTATAAGTTCAAGGGATTTGAAATAATAATCTTCTGCTTTCCCATAGATGGAGTTGAACCATAAAACATCTCCTAGTTTTTGGTAGGATAAGATAATAAGATGTGTATCTTTTTTTTGTATAGAAGCGTTCAGTACATTTTGGAGGAGTTGGTAATTTTTATTAAAATTGTAATAATCTTTTTCAATAAGATGAAATATTTTAAGCGCAGAGTCTTTAGATATTTGAGAAAACAGATGGATGGTTGATATGATCAGTATGAAGGTATGTAGGGATCTTTTCAAGCGTTGTTATTTTATTGGTAAAATATAAAATTCGGTTCTTCTGTTTTGTGCTCTGCCTTTTTCTGTGCTGTCAGATGCAATGGGCATGGATGAGCCAAATCCTTTGGTCATTATTCTTTTTCCATCTACACCTTGTTTTTCCAGAAACTCTTTGACTGAATAAGCGCGATTAAGTGAAAGGGCTTCATTATCTTTAGGATTTCCTATATTATCTGTATGTCCATGGATTTCAATAGTGAGTTGTGGATTTTCTTTTAAATATTCAGCAAATTTAATCAAAACTTTTTTAGATCTTTCTTCTATTTCTGCGCTATTAGTTTTATAATATAAATTATTGATAACAAAACTTTTGCCTGGTTTTAGGCTATCTGTAATCAACTCAATGTTTTGAAAGGAAGAATAAAAATTGGTATTCTCATGGATATTGATGATTTGAGAAGTAAAGGCATAATTTTCTTTTTCAACACTCATCAACAGGTCTTTGCCTTTTGCTTTTGATAAATTCACTGCGGCTACAAATTCTCCATTCAGGGAGTCAACCGCTGCAAATGTTTTTGATTGATGATCCGGATAATTAATTTCAACGATTGCCTTTCCACCGATGGGGTTATTATCTTGATCTTTTATTTGTCCTTTAATGATACTCACTTCATTGGGTCTTGCTTCGGTATAAAGTTCAAACATAAATAAATCATATTTACCGATCCCTTTCGAGGCTGTCTGTTCGTCAGTATAGGCGCAAAAATAGCCGTTTTTAGCATCACCACTTACAAAAAAACCCAGTTCATCCTGAGCGTTATTGATAGGTGATCCGATATTTTTGGGTTCTTCCCATTCGCCCTTTTTATTTTTTCTTGTATAAAAAA
>DAHXOV010000038.1 GCA_027364695.1 bacterium | reverse complement strand
CTATTATACCCTATGCCTGCTCTGTAAATTACTCTACTAAAATAATTTCCTTTTCCTGACGCAAAACGATTGGGTTGATAATAAGCACCCATATTGAATTCTATATTATTCTTGACATTAACATTATCGTTGAGTAATTTAAATTTTGTCCAGTCAGTGAATTTGAAATCTGTGTTTATGCCCCACTTATTGGCTGTTATATAAGATATACCTATCCCATAAGTAGCGGGTAATTGCATTTTGCCTACTTCTTTTTCTGAGTATTTTAGAGTATCTACAATATATTTTTCTCCGAAATAAGTATATACAAAGTTGTAGGCGATGTAATCATTGAATTGTTTGAGTTTAGATGGATGAGAGAAAAATAATCCGATATTTAAACTACTGTTTTTTTCTTTGTTTAGTACGATAAATGTTTGTAATCCAAGGTTAATGGATACGCCATTGATTCTTGTTCTTTTGTCGTTGACAAAATTGTAATAAGTCCTGTTATTAGGATATTCTACAGTGGCAATTTGAGATAATTCTCCAAACAGATAATATGCATCTGCTCCTAATGAAGTATTTTTAATCAACTCTTTTAGAAAATGAGAAGTGCTATCCTGTTTTTTAAAATACTTATCTAAAGAAAAACCATAAGCTAAGAACACCTTGTTTAATCCGCCAGAGCCATCATATAAGTAATTGACAGGTCCGATGTTAGCTACATTTTCGTTTTGTTTAATTTGATAACCAACAAAAGAGTAAGGAAGAAGCCCTAAACTAAGGCCTGAGTATTTTTTAATAGGAAAACTAATAACAAGAGATTGAAAATTGATGGATTTTTGAGTGACTTTGTAATTTTGAGGATTTGTAATTTTAGTACTAAAGTAGGTGCTACCGGCATCTATGGCAGTTAATCTGATATGAGATAAGGAAGCAGGGTTAAGTATATTTACAAACACAGGTGCTGTGGTATCTACAGGTAATGCTAGCCCACTGTTATTCATAGCTTGCTGGTAAGGCAGAGCAATACTCTGGATATCACCTATTCCATACCTTGAAAAAGGTGAAAATGTATTATTTTGAGAAAAAATGCACTTAGTGACGAGAAGAAATAAAAAAAGAAAGCAATTATTTTTGATATTCCAATAAATCATTGAGACCGTTTAAGATTAAATAAGGGCGTAAAAATACTTTTCTTTCTATTAGTTTTTCAAAAAAATTTGCATTTCCGCCAGTGATAACAATTTTTAATTCATGGCCATAAGTGTTCATTGCATAATCAATAAAATACCTAACTTCTGCCAGGCATCCATTTATTACACCTGAGTACAGATTATCTTGTGTATTTTTTCCAATCACAGTAATATTTTTTTGTAGATATTTTTCTTGTATTTCAATGAAAGGTAATTTTTCAGTATAATGATGAAGAGATTGAAAACGCATGTTCAAACCAGGAGCGATGGCACCACCTAAAAATATCTTCTGAGAGATAAAATTATATTTAATGCAAGTGCCAAAGTCAATCACTAAAATAGGTGTATCAGAAAATTCGTTCAAAGCACCTGCCACTGATGCTATTCTGTCACTTCCCAAAGTAGGTGGACTTTCATAGTCAATTTTAAATGGTAACTTCAAAGTGGCAGATACCTGATAAAATGGAATATAATGAAAATAATTTTTTATCACATCGTATAAGCCAGCATCAGAAACATTACTTGCAATGGCAGCATCAATATGTCTTATTACATCTTTTATTTCCTTTGATCTAAAAATATCATCCACTTTATCAAAAATAAAAAAATGCCGAAGGATATTATGCTCATATAATCCTGTTTTTACTTTTGTATTACCTATATCTATGACCAAATTCACAAGATAAATTTATCAATTTAGAGATGCAAAGGTATGGAAAGTATAAGAGAAAAACATGGAACTTAGCAACTCATTGACACAAAATTAAGTTCCCCTTCAGTTGAATATTCACAACACAACTTTTTAGAAATTTTTTAGATAATCTCTCTTATTATAGTCAGGATGCTTAAAATCGTGCATAAAATAAAGAGCTTCCATCCATCCAGCTTTAGAATTATTGCCAGGAAAAAAATAACGAAGTCCCTGAATTTTTCCAATCTTTCTATTAGAATGAGCATCATTAAATTCATTAATGGCTAACAATTCACCATTAAATTCGCAATAAGTACGTGTAAAAATATCATCAAAATAACATGCTACCCTAGGCAATAAGTGCAGAGAGCCAATTTCAAAAATTTTCAAAGCATCTACAGTAGAAAAATAATAATCAACGTCAACTGAAACAAAGGCTATAGGAGCTGGATTGTTATTTCCAAATACTTTTAGCTGTTCCTCAATTAATCCAAGAATCAATTTTGCTTTCTTTAATTCTTTGGAGAGTTTTTCAAATTCCATTTTATATTCTCCCTCAAAAAAAATATTAGGACAATCTCTATAATCAATAGGTTTGGGCATTCC
>DAHXOV010000021.1 GCA_027364695.1 bacterium | reverse complement strand
CAGGTGGATTCATTGATATTGTAAAAGGATTTGATTTTATTCAGACATGCTTCTGTTTGTGCTTCACTATTTGGAATAGTATCATAATAATCAATCAACTTAAATTGCCACTCTGCATTTAAATTGTTGATTAATTGTTTATCTAAATTGGCTTTGCTTAGATTATCTATTTCATTTTGAATTTTAGATTGTATTTCTTTTTTTCCAATCCCCGTATCTGTTTTTATTTTTGCAAACAAAGCATTGTATTGTAAGGTGGAATTGGTATTGTCCAGTTCAAAATTTTTATTTAATACCGCTGCATCTTCTTCTTTCAAATCAGTATTCATTTCATATTTAAAGTAAATAAGATTATTGGTAAAGGGAATATTTTCTTTACTGACAAACAAACTCATTGTGTCTAAGAACGTTCTTGGGTATTTATTGTTTTTAATATTGGAAAAAATGTATTGCAATATTTGATATGCCTTTGCGGTATCCGCTGATTTTACTGACTTTTTAAACATAGCGTAAGTATATTTCTGTTCTTTGTTACCCGATATATCATAAGTTACATCCAGTACTATCTGTGCAAATCTTTCTCTTGCTAATATGGGCTCTAATTCATCCAGTAATTCTTTATCACTGTTTATTTTTTGGATGGCTTTTTTCTTTCCCATTGCTACAAGCTTGGCGTAAGGCCCATCTTCATTTTCAAGCATAAATAACCCCCAGCTGTCGTTGGTGATTATCACGGGTTTTACTTTCACACTCTGTTTGTCTTGCAGCACTTTTGCCACACTCTCTGCTCTTTTTATTTGCAATTTAGCATTGCTAATAGAGTCGCCTTCTATAGATGAATAGGCATAAATATAAAGTCCTTCTATGATGTAGTCAGGCTCATCTAGCGCATTGATGAATGGCAGTATATCTTCTATCTTGTAATCATATTTGTTTTTTTCAAATGGAATAATAAATGTAATTAAATTACTTTCTGCTGTGGGTACAAATGGCTTTTCGGTCTTTACCGAGGATGATTTAATTGGAAGTATGCTACTATTAAATTCTCCTTCTTGGTTAATGAGTTCTGTATAAGACTGAGTGATGGTTTTGCATATTGTATTATCTTGAACAATCAAAAGGTTTAGTTCATATTCACTATTCAGATTTTTAGGTATTTTGCCTAATGGAACTAACAACTCATTAAGTTTTTTATTTTTTTTCTGGTCGTCTTTATCTATCAGCAGATTAGATGAAAAAAGTTTATCCTTGTAAATGACTTTTTGCATGATACCTTTATGCAACAAATTATTGTCAACAATGTTATAGTCGGCATTGGTGTATTGTTTTCTCTGAACAATATCTACGGCAATTCCATCTTTTGGTTTTTTAATCAACCGTTTTAGCTCTTTAAGATTATTGTATTTAAAATATATTATTCCATTCTCCACATACAATCCTTGGTGTAAAAGTTCATAGTTTTTGAATGCTTTACAATTTTTACATTTCTTATCATTAGGGGCATTATATTTTTTTGAGAAAGTATTGATGGATGGTTTAATCTCTTTTTTATGTTTTACTCCTTCATTTGAAATATCATATCCGCTAAATATGACAGATACATATATCTTTTTGAACTCTTCATCGGGAAACATTCCGATACCTACATAAATATATTTTGGGTTTGATAAAATAAGTTTCTCCTTTTGTCCTGCTATCCACTTGGCTGCAATGTTTTGTGCGATTATTTTGTAAGGTACATCTTTTTTACTTTTTGAAACAGGATTGTTTCCTGATAGTTGTTCTGCTTTGTTTGTAAGACCTACGGACTTGAGGTATTTGGGCAATTCTTTTGGATTTGCTTTAGATATTTTATCGTCGCTTAAATCT
>DAHXOV010000070.1 GCA_027364695.1 bacterium | reverse complement strand
AGGGCGGAGAATACCGGTTTTGCATCACACAAAACACATGTTTATGGTATTTGAGAGCAGTGAATATAATTTTTTCTGCATCAGCAGTAGATAAAGCAAGTGGTTTTTCTATTACTACATGCCTATTGTATGATAAACAATCTATAGCGTGTTGAGCATGCCATCCATTGGGAGTACAGATATTGACGACATCAATTTCAGGATGTTTCTCTAACATTTCTTTATAGTCATGGTAGAAAGGTTCTTTAAGTTCGGGTAATCCTAAACTTTGCTTGTCTTGAATATCACACACGGATATTAAGTTGCAATGTGCATTTCTTCTAATCATTTCAGCGTGTCTTTTTCCAATGTGTCCTTGACCAATGACGGCAAAATTTATCTTTTGATTCATAAAAGTAAGTTTATTCTATTATAGAAACTTTTCCATCTTTTAGTAGATATTTTTGTCCACTTTCTGGGCATATTGCTATTCTGTTTGCACCCAACTGTAAGCGATGCCCATATTCACTCATCCATCCTATTTGCCTTGCAGGATTGCCTACCACTAATGCATAATCAGGGACTTCTTTGGTAACTACAGCCCCAGCGCCAATAAAGGCATATTTACCTATATTATGTCCACACACGATAGTAGCATTAGCGCCTATACTAGCTCCCGTTTTTACAATGGTTTGCATATACTGATCTCTGCGAACTATTGCACTACGAGGATTAATAACATTGGTAAAAACCATGGATGGTCCTAAAAATACATCATCCTCACAAATAACACCCGTATATATAGATACATTGTTTTGTACTTTTACATTATTGCCTAGCATTACTTTTGGAGATATGACTACATTCTGTCCAATGTTACAATTTTTTCCAATGATACAATCAGGCATAATATGTGAAAAGTGCCATATTTTAGTACCTTCACCGATAATACACCCATCGTCAATTATTGCAGTAGGATGAGCAGAATATTTCTTTTCATTATCATTCATAATGGAAAACAAGTGTGCAAAAGTAGTATTTTTATAGAAACTCAAACGATTACTTGTTTAAGAATGATTAAATTAGCCCCTTGTATTGTTTTTGTTTTTTATAAATAAATTCAATGAAAATATTAAATGCCCAACAAATAAAAGAGATAGATAATTGTACAGTTCGTGTTCAGAATATATCATCCATTCATTTGATGGAAAGAGCAGCCATTGTGGTAGTGCAAAAACTGCTGGATAATTTGAGTTTGAAAAATGGGGTAGATATTTATTGTGGTAAGGGTAACAATGGAGGAGATGGATTAGCCATAGCCCGAATGCTTGCTGACAGAGGATTTAATGTACGGGTGTTGATTGTGCAATATACTCCAAGTGCCTCACAGGATTTTTTAATTAATTATGAAAAATTAAAGACACAAAGCAATATTAAAACGATTCAACATATTGAGACAGAAAATGATTTGAAAATCGAGATAAATAAAGATAATGTATGTATAGATGCTATTTTAGGTAGTGGTGTCAATAAGCCCACAGATGGGATCATTCGAAAAACAATTAAATACATGAATGATCATTATTCAAAAATTTTTAGCATAGATGTACCCTCAGGTCTTTTTTTAGATGTCCCCAATTCACCAGAAGACGTAATAATAACAGCACATTATACCTTTACATTTCAACTGCCAAAATTTAGTTTTCTGTTTCCAGAAAATGCTGATTTTGTTGGTCATTGGGAAGTTTTGAATATTGGTTTGTCAGAAGAATGTATAGAAAAATATACGACGGATTTTTTTTGCATAGATAAAAATCTAGTTAAGTCTGTTTATGTCCCAAGAAAAAAAGTGAGTGCTAAATGGGATTATGGACATTGTTTGATTGTAGCAGGCAGCAGCAATATGCCGGGCGCAGCTGTGCTGTGTGTAAGTAGCGCATTACGAAGCGGATGTGGCTTAGTGAGTATTCATAGTGTTGATAAAGTAACGTCTATCGTTCTTACTCATCATCCTGAATGCCTATTGAGTGTGGATGAGGCAGATGAATACATCAGTCATATTCCTCAGCTAAAAAAATATTCAGCCATTGCTTTTGGCAGTGGAACAGGAAACCATACGAATACATACAGTGCATTAAAAACATTATTGCTGAAAACAGAAAAACAAAAAATAATCATTGATGCAGATGGATTGAATGTGATGGCTCAACACTCAGAATTATTCGACCATTTACCAAAAGGGCAATGTATAATTACACCACACATCAAAGAGTTTGATAGAATATTTGGAGAACAAAAAAACCATTATTGTAGAATACAAAAAGCCAAAAATGCAGCCAAAGAATTAGGCATTGTGGTAGTATTAAAATCTGCATATACTGCGGTAGCACTGCCGTCGGGTAAGGTATATTTTAATACGGTAGCAAATGCTGCTATGGCAAAAGGAGGAAGTGGTGATTTGCTTACCGGGCTCATCGCAGGTCTGTGTGCAAGAGGTTACACTATTGAAAACGCAGCTATTTTAGCTACTTATATTCACTCTTTGGCAGGACGGTTCGCTGCAGAACATATTCATCCTGATTGTGTTATACCAAGCGATGTTATAGCATATCTTTCACAGGCATTTAGTACAATTGAGGATGAGTAAAATTTTGATATATTTTATTGTGATTACAATTTCTTACTGCACCAATGCCCAGTCTATATCAAAAATAATGGAAAGCATTAAGAATTATGATTATTATCATACCAAGGTATATGCATATAAAGCATTGCGTAAAAAGAAAAAAGTAGCTTTGGGTGCCTATGCTTTAGCATATATCTATTATCAGGAGTATCAACCATTCTATCACTTAGATAGCGCCGATAGATATATTCATCTTGCAGTCTTAAATTATCCACATAACCCATATACTTCAAAGTTTGGAAACATAGATAGTGTTGGTATTTATACCTTGTATGATAGTATTATCTGCGATCAGTTTAATAAAATAAAAGAATATATTCAGCCGAGAGTTTATGATGTCTTTTTATCTCAGCATCCTTTTATGAGTCATAATGCAAGAAAAAAAATCAGACAACATCAATATCAAAAAATTTTGGAGTATGCTCAGAAGGTAAATAAAAGTGATACTACTTTTTATTTGATAACAATGTATTCTACACATCCACAGGTATCCCTGTTAAATCAATTACTGGAAAAGCAAATATTCCAGGAGATGACAGTGCATCATACAGCAGCGGAGTATTTATTGTTTTTAAAACATTATCCTAAAAATTCTAATAGAGAACTGGCTTTGCAGGCACTGTTAGATATCTATATTAAAGATAAGAATACAAATGGACTGAAGAATTTTGCAAAAGAATTTGCAAGTGATAAAAATTACTCAGAACTGGCATGGAAATGGCTGTTTGCTTATTCAGTGAAAAGATATAATAATGAAGAGTTAGAAAAATTCATGATAGAATATCCTGATTTCCCATTTAAACAAAGCATTTTAGAGGAGATGGAGATGAATGCAAAAATTTTGATACCTTATGCAGATACGACAGAACATATTGGATTTATTGATACTTCAGGGCATTATGACATCCCGCCCATATATGATGCGACTACACCATTCAAAGAAAATATCGCCGTAGTATTTAAAGATGACACAGCATGGTTCATTAATAAACATCATCAGAAAGTAATAAGTAAACCGTATAAAGAAGCATTGAATTTCTATAATGGATATGCCCCCGTATTTGATGGACAGCAGTGGTATTTTATCAATCGTCTTGGATCTCAGCAATCAGAAAACTTTGATTATATCAGTGAGTTGTCAAATGACAATAATTATGTATTCAAAAAGAATAACTTATATGGTTTATGTGATTACAAAGGACAAATTATCTTATCTGCAACATTTGAAAAGTTAGGTGATTTTGAGAATCATCGGGCGTATTATGTAGAAAACAATCTGTATGGCATCATTTGGGAAAATGGAAAAAAATATCCTGCTCAATATCAATGGATTTCGGTGTTTTATGAGAATACAGCTATCATAAAACAGAATAATATGTATGGTAT
>DAHXOV010000069.1 GCA_027364695.1 bacterium | reverse complement strand
GGCGGGCAAGGCCTGTTCATATTGATTTTTTTGAAAAGCAGCGTCGGCTTTTTTAATTATGTCCTGATATTTTTTTTCGGCTTCTTTTTTCTTGCTTTCTGCCTGATTTTCTGCGGCAAATAATTGGCTAAGTTGTTGCTGAATAGCATTGATACTGGATTTATCCACATCAAATTTATTTCCTTTGGCATTGTATGTTACATTAAAAAGGGGTTGGTTGAGGATAGAATAATCAATTCCTTCAAATGGTTCGTAAATTCTGATGGCTTCTACTTCAAATTGATAAATATTTTTCCTTCCCTCTTCCATAGTGGCGCCACGAGTAGAGATATTGAATTTTTTGGTAATGCTTCCCGGTTTTGATATAAGAATGGTGTAGTCGTTGTTTAATGGAAGTTTTAATTGGATGTTTCCTGATGCATCGGAAGCAAGAGTAGAAAAATTTTTTCCGTTTTGAATCACTTGTACCTGCGCGCCTGATATACCTGCATCTTCTCTACTCTGCACTTGAAACTTTACAATAAGTACATCGTTGTCCTGAGAAAAAAGAGGTAAAAGTGAAAAATATAAAAAATAAAAAAAAAGTAATAAAAATCTCATTCGCTTTTTTAAGTAGGTGGGCAAATTTTTAAGTAGGTGGGCAAAAGTAGGAAAAATTTTTTAAATTGACTATGAGGGGTTTTGTTGACATCAAAAGAAAAAGGCGTAAAAAAATATTTGTAGATGATGAAAATAATGTTGTATATTTGCTGCCCGTTAAAAGTTATCTGACTGTCCGATGGTGTAATGGCAACACGTCTGATTTTGGTTCAGAAGACTCCAGGTTCGAGTCCTGGTCGGACAACTGAAAAAGACAAAATCCCCTTTGAGATAAAGGGGGATTTTGTCATTATTGTGTGGATTGTTTTTTAAATAAAGGTACTGTACTACATGGTTCCCCGTACATCATACTTTTGGCTACATCTATGAGTTTATTAGTAAGTTCAACATATACTTCTATACTTATATACACATCACTACATCCTTTTATTACAATAGGTTTGTCTTTGTATGGTTCAATATTGATCGCGTGAATTTTATCTATTAATATCTTCTGAATTAAGTTTTTTTCATCAGTATAAAAGACTTTTTTGGCATGAGGTTTAAGATGAATGGCTGCCAATAAATAAGCCCATTGGGGGATAATAGCATCTACTGAACAAAAAATACCTACATATTTATCTTTGTATATACTATAGTTAATATCTCTCAACGATTGTCTAAAGTTTTTTTCTTTAAGAACAAGTTTTTCATATAAAAAATCAGCCATGTCAAAAGTCAGATATTCCTCTTTTTGAGGATAAAATTCCTTTAAATCAATGGTAATTAGAGGGCTTTGAGCTACCTTGTTAATAATCTCATCTGGCATACTTAGTTTTTTGTTACAAAAATAGACTATTTTATGTCAAGAATTGTCTCTTTTTAATTATATTTTATGTATCCCTAACAATAAAACTACAAAAACATTGATTATATTATTATCATAAGTAGCCATAGTATTTAAATGTAGCCTGATGGGGGTATAAAATTCTCTTTTTGGAAATTAAAAAATTTATTCATTAAATTTGCCCCCTTAAAAATTAAAACTATGTCAGAAATTGCAAGTAAAGTAAAAACAATTATCGTGGACAAATTAGGAGTAGATGGAAAAGAAGTTACGGAAGCAGCCAAGTTTACTGACTTGGGGGCTGACTCTTTAGACACTGTAGAACTCATTATGGAATTTGAAAAAGAGTTTGATATTGCTATTCCTGATGAGCAGGCAGAGAAAATTTCTACTGTGGGAGAGGCTATTACATACATTGAGTCAAATGTAAA
Organism: bacterium; assembly: GCA_027364695.1. Classification (GTDB taxonomy): domain Bacteria; phylum Bacteroidota; class Bacteroidia; order B-17B0; family Aurantibacillaceae; genus BPGX01. The sequence continues at coordinate 5 of DAHXOV010000069.1, read as the reverse complement.
AAAAT
>DAHXOV010000387.1 GCA_027364695.1 bacterium | reverse complement strand
GGCAGAGCATGCTTATGGAACACATGAAGGCGACTATGTGGTAAAATTAGATAAAACCATTTTTGTCAAAGATGGTGAATTTGACCATGGAAATATCAAAATAGGAAATGAAGTGCCTATGTATGATAAAGAAGGTAATGAACTTGTAGGAAAAGTAGTAGAAATAGGCTTAGAACAGATTACGATGGATTTTAACCATCCATTGGCAGGTTACAATTTACATTTCATTGGTTCCATCTGTTCGGTCAGAGAAGCCACCAATGATGAATTGACACATGGACATGCTCACGGTTTAACAGGCAACGAGGGGCACTAATCAATCGCTTTTTCTGCAAAGAAAATGTGCTGAAGAACAAAATTATCACTCTATGAAGATCTACCTAATAGGAGGGTTTCTTTTTTATCTGTTTTTTCGTATTGTTGGTAAATAAAAAAACTTAAAATAATGCGTTTATTTAAGTGAAATATCAATGTTATTTTTGGTAAACTGTAAATGCTAAAAGTTTGGTTTTAATGTGTATTTCTTATAGAAATCTACAATATGTTTTACTACATCTTCAGGTTGGTCTAAAATAACTATCAAATCCATATCACTTTCTGATAAATTATGCTCCTTGCTTAACATAAAGTTCTTTATCCATTCTATCAAGCCATGCCAGTACTCACTGCCTACCAATACAATAGGGAAATGCGCAATTTTGTTGGTCTGAATAAGTGTCAGCGATTCAAATAGTTCATCCATTGTACCAAAGCCACCGGGCAAGCCTACAAAGCCCTGTGAGTATTTCAAAAAAATGGTTTTACGGACAAAGAAAAAATCAAAATTTAGAATCTCATCAAAATCCACATAATCATTATGCTTTTGCTCAAAAGGCAATACGATGTTCAAGCCCACAGACTTTCCATTTCCTCTTTGAGCTCCTTTGTTAGCTGCTTCCATTATTCCTGGTCCTCCACCTGTAATAATTCCAAATCCTTCTTGTGTAAGCAAATACGCTATTTCTTCAGCTATTTGATAATATTTGGAGTCTGGCTTAGTACGAGCAGAACCAAACATAGATACACATGGTCCTATCTTGCTCATCTTTTCAAAGCTATTCACAAACTCTCCCATTATTCTAAACACCTGCCAACTATCGTATGCCTTTATCTCGTGCCATTCTTTGGGTGCTAGTGCCTTGCGTATTTTTTCTTCTTCTTGTTTTTCTTTTTCATTCATATATCATTTTTTTTAATTTTGACAATAATCCAAATAATTTTGCAACAATATTGTAGCCGCTATCAGATCTATATTTGACTTTTTTTGTCTTTCTGTTTTTTTTGTCTGCGTAAATATAAGTGTTTGTTTCGCCATTTTGGATGTTAACCTTTCATCGTACTTCTCAATTTTTATTTTTGGGAATGTTTGAATCAACTTTTCCATAAAACGATCTATCAACACGGTGATACTTGTCTTCTCTCCTCTATTATTTATAGGATATCCCACTACTATTGTATCTATTTCTTTTTCTCTAACAATCTTTTCCAATTCTTCTATAATTTTTTCTGGTGATACTACCTTGTATGCATTTGCTATTATTCTGAACGGATCACTAACCGCTATACCACATCTTTTTATTCCATAATCTATAGCAACAACTCTTGTCATAAAAAACACTAATGCGTTTTTTTTTCTTCTAAATATTTTTGAGAAACAGAATGGATATAAGGTTTCGTTTTTCTGAAATTATATTTTAATGTTTCTTTAATCAATGAATTATTGTAATGCTTTTTCATCAACGCACCTTGTACAGTAGCTTTAGTAAAATTAGGCTCGTATTTTGAATTGATATTGCTATACAACGCTTCTGCATATCTTACTAATTCCAGCATCCATTTCTTTGCTTCTCTTTCAGGTACAGGCTTTGACAGTGAAAGATGCAACTCATCCAATATTTCTTTAAACGAATAGTTGTCTTCAATAAGTATAAACCTCTGTGAAAATATTTCTCTTTCCATCAATTGTATCATAATTTCAGCTACATCTTCTACTGCCACATAACCTGTAATTCCAGTGGTATAAAAAGGAATTGTTTGATATGCCTTTTTAACTAACATCCCCCACCCCGTATTCCAATTGCCTGCGCCTACAATGATACCAGGGTTGACAATCACTGCTTTCAAACCCTCTTCTATACCCCTCCATACTTCGCATTCTCCAAAATATTTTGAGAGTGCATAAGCATACTCGTGCTTACCGGCTTGCCAAAATGTTTTTTCTGTAATATCATCATGTATAAATTGATTCAGCAAGGCTGCAATAGAACTAACATAACAAAACTTTATATCTGTATTTATGCAAGCATTCACAAGAGAAGCCGTTATTTCTACATTGGTTTTTAATATCTCTTGCCGTCTCCTGTTATTAAATGACACCAGTCCTGCACAGTGATGCACCTCTTGAATCTGAAATTTCTCAATCATCTCCTGAACCTCTACAGGGTTAAAAAAATCTACTTCTACCCATTTTATCTCTTTAAAATATTTTTCTGCATCATCAAAATAATAAGATAATATTTTTTTTGTAATACTTAAATTACTTGTCCTTCGCTTAGCAGCAATAATTTTTTTATTACCACACTGCTGCATTATTTTGGCTATCAAATGCCCACCTAATAAACCCGTTGCTCCTGTTATTAAAACCATTGAATTGTTTTTATCAAAAATATCTGTACGCTATAAAATAGATACTGATGCAAGATAAAAGACCCATCGTCCATCCCACCAATGTTTCTATAAAATTATGGGCACGCGCCGCTATCCTTATCATCATCACAATAGCACTAATAAGCACCACCAACATCACTTGATACAAAAAAAATCCATGGAAAATAAAAGCAATGGCAACAAAAAAGCCCGTCAATGCGCCATACCCTGCTGAATGAACACTTATCTTAAATGTCGATGTAGTAAATACAAACGATAAAAATGTAAGGACAGACATAACTACAAAAATAACGACCGTGGGCTTGAGCAAATCTTTGAAGTAAAAATCCTTGAGTATGTAAAACACAAAACCATAATAAATACTCATAAACAGAAAAAAATATTTTCTATCTGCCACAAAATCAAGAGTTATTGCTCTTATCAATTTAAATGCGTTCAATAAAAACATAATTATCAAAGGTAAAACAATCGCAAAGAAACTATTCAAAATCAGCCACTTTACCTTCACATCAGATGGGATAAAAACACTATAAAGCATAGGTCCTACATTCACATTGGAATACAAATACCAAAGCATTAAATAGAATGGCAAAAATATAGGATGCAAAACAACACTCAAAACAAATAATAATACATTGTTCTTTACCTCTTTATTCTCTGTCAAAAACTTCATTTATTTCAATTGATAAGTCAACTGTTTAATTATTTTAGCCGGGTTTTGTTGGGGATATCCAAAAATAATTTGATATATTGCGTTGGTAATTGGCATCTCTACACTATATTTTTTATTAATCTCATAAATACATTTCAATGCATAATAACCCTCTGCTACCATATTCATCTCCAATTGTGCCTGCTTCACAGAATATCCTTTTCCTAACAT
>DAHXOV010000372.1 GCA_027364695.1 bacterium | reverse complement strand
CATCAATACAGAGTGATTTGCTTAACAGACCATCCTTCTTATCCTAAATTCTCACCATCTATTTTTTTGCATAATGGATTTTATACAATAGATGGTTATAGTACCTACTACCCTTATTCATACAAAATGATTTTTTATGAGATAATTAAAAAAGAAATAGACAAAAAACCGGAAGCCTATTCTTTCAAAACAGTTGGAAACAGAGTTTATGTTTGTACAACAGATACTTTAAAGAATGGCAATGTCAGAAGTTTAGATATCAATTATTCTTTACTTATCAAACTCAACTGCCAGTTTTTATTTTCCACTAAAATAATAGAACAACCCACTGAACATTTAGAACTTCTGAATAAATTTAAAGGCATTTATTGGAACATATACATTTACAAAATAAAATAAAAAAGTAAATACTTAAAAGTGTAATATTCTATATCAAAGAATGCAGATACATGAAAGAAAGATTATTTTTATTCACCAAGCAATTTCCCTATGGAAATATGGAGCAATACATAGCCCATGAAATACCCTATTTAGCTGGCTGTTTTGATGAAATTATTTTAGTACCAACAGATCTTTTTGATTTTCATTCACAGCAGCGTCGTAATTTACCACAAAATGTCTCTGTTTTAGAAATAAATAAATACATTGAATTGCATCGCACCAGTCGCTTGAATACTTTATGGGCTACAATAAAGTTTGTGGTTTTTGAATTATTTCACAGCCAATCATTTTTATCAACTCTAAAAAGAATAAAGAAACACTTTGGATACTTCTTGCATATTTATGCCATGTCTAATGTGTTCACAAAACTCATCAATGAAAAATATGCCCATTCAAAAAATTATTATTACTCCTACTGGTTATATCACGCCATCGTCATGCTGGCAATACTAAAGGAAAAAGGCATAGTTGAGAAAATCATTGCTCGTGGACATGCCTTAGATCTATACAACGAAGATTGGGATACTCTTCCAAAAATTCCTCCACATGTCTTTCAACAGTTGAAATTTTATAGTGCAGACAAAATATTTGTAATATCAAAACACGGATTAAATTATTGTAAAAAAAAGTATCCCAATCTGTCACAAAAGTTTGAACTTGCTTATTTGGGAGTACCCGATAATGGACTTAATCCTGCACCTTCTCCGTCCGATACATTTACAATTGTATCTGTCTCGCACCTGTCATCTAACAAAAGAATGAGATATATGACTAAAATATTACAGCAACTTTCCTTTCCTGTTCAGTGGTTTCACTTTGGAGATGGAGAAGAAAAAAAAATTATTCTGTCAGAATTACCCCATTTAAATAAAAACATCAAAATCCATTTAGTAGGGCATGAATCCAATGAAGAAATCATGCAGTTTTTTAAATCTCAACCCATCAATCTGTTTATTAATCTTTCATATATTGAAGGATTACCCGTTAGCCTTATGGAAGCAGCAAGTTTTGGCATCCCTTTAATAGCAACCGATGTATACGGTTCTCCTGAAATTGTTATACCAAATAACACAGGTTTTCTAGTCCCCCGAAACTTCACAATTGAAGAACTTTCTAAAATCATATCAGAGCTACACCATAATTATGAATTACAAATTAAATTAAGAAAAGGCGCAAGAGAACATTACTTAAAATATTTTAATGCACCAACTAACTATTCACAATTTGCTGAAAATATTAAAAAAGTGTATAATTAAATTTATCCATCCTATAGATTAAGGTATATGAATATACTTGTGTGTTTGCAACGACAACCTCCATTTTGGATGCGATTGAATATAGCCAATAATTGTAAGAAGAAGCGCCTCTCGCCTACTCCACTCTGGTTGTAAAAATAATGGCCAATGATCTGCCATCTTCTTACCCATCTCTTCTGCAAACATTAAATCATGCTGATTGTAAACAATTACTTTTAACTCATTGGCTTTTGAAAAATTTTCTTCTAATGGCAAAGACTTCTTTTTCGGCGAAAGACATATCCAGTCAAAAACACCACGAATACAATAGGCGCCTGATGTCTCTAAATGTATTTCAATTTTCCTGTCTCTCAATGCTTGTGTAAGTATGCTTAAATCATACTGTGTGGGCTCTCCGCCTGTAATAACTACAGATTTAGCTCCAGATAAGCTAACCGAGCAAATAATTTCACCTACCGACTTGATCGGATGAATGTTAGCCTCCCAACTTTCTTTTACATCACACCAATGACATCCAATATCACAACCACCTATGCGAATAAAAAAAGCCGCCTTACCTGTATGATATCCCTCTCCCTGCAATGAATAAAACTCCTCCATCACAGGTAAATGCGTGCCTGCTTCAACTAATTTTAATTTGTCCGCTACGTTCAATTTTTTTACACAAAAATAATGAATAAGTCCATTGTCGCATAAAACAAAAAAAGATATAGTACATCTGCCTCTAATGTTTCTGACTATTCCTCATCCTCTTCGTATGCTTGCTCATCTTTATGTTTCTTTGATTTTCTTATATTCATAATAAACAAAATAACTGCCAGACCAGTCAAGATAAGACCAATTATGAATAAAGGCTGATAGAAGTTAATGTGCATAATTTTCATAATCGCGCCTGTTATTGTTATAAGACTTGCGGTTATTATACACAGAAATAATATTAGCGTACGTTTCTTCATTTTAAAGGGTTAATTTAAGATGTAAGTATCGCCATGCGTCGCAAATATACATACTTAAAATATATTATGCAATACAATTAGTATATTTCACAAAATTAATATTTAACCCACAAAAACACCCATTATCCATCCTACAAATTATCCGCCACCTGAAAAAACCCGTTATTGC
>DAHXOV010000333.1 GCA_027364695.1 bacterium | reverse complement strand
GTGTTAGTTGTAATGGAGGAAGTAATGGCAGCGCAACAGCCAATGCATCGGGTGGAGTGGGTGGATATACCTATACATGGTCGCCGAGTGGAGGAAGTTCTTCTGTGGCAAACAATTTGACAGCAGGAAATTACACAGTTATTGTAAATGATGCAAATGCTTGCAGTATTTCTTCTAGTATAAGTATTATCCAGCCACCGGCGTTAAGTATTTCTATTACGGGAAATAGTGTGAGTTGTAATGGTTATGCAGACGGCAGTGCAACCGTAACAGTGAATGGAGGCGTTATTCCCTATTCCTATACATGGTTATCAGTAGGAGGAAACTCACAAAGTGCGGTGGGATTGACCGCAGGAAATTATACCGTGAATGTATTGGATGCTAATGGGTGTGCAACTAATACATTTATTGCTATTGTTCAACCCTCTGCTATTAATTTAGTAACTAGTCCAAATGCCACTATTTGCTATGGTCAAAATACTAATCTATCAGCTAATGCATCAGGTGGAAATGCACCTTATACTTATAGTTGGAGTCCCGTATCATTAAGTGGGGGAGGTCCTCATTTGGTGAGCCCTACTTTGACGACTGTTTACAATGTCTATGCAATAGATGCCAACGGATGTATATCTCCTGCAAATGATATTCAGATAAATGTTAGGCCGCCCTTATCGGCAATAGGTATGGATACAACAGTATGCGATAAATCAAATGGTATGCTAACGGCATTTATTACCAGTCCTGGTAATGGTGGTCCTTATGCATACGCATGGAGCAATTTTTCAGTAACACCTATTATTAGTGTTATAGGAAATTATGCTGTACAGCCCATGACTTATACAGTAACAATAGACGATGGATGTACATCCCCACCTGCTGTTGCAGTAAGCACGTTGTATGTTAATCCCTCTCCAAAGGGATATTTTACAGGAAATATATTAAAAGGGTGCGAGCCCTTGCTGGTTAATTTTACAGCAGTATCTTCGGGAGGGGTAAGTGATATTTTTGCTTGGAATTTTGGTAATGGACAAAGTGGAAGTGGTAACCCTGCTTCCGTAAGTTATACCAATGCGGGCGTTTATACCATAAGCGTGCAAATTACTAATCAATATGGGTGTAAATATGATACTGTAGCAAATAATTACATTCAGGTATATCCCTATCCGATCGCCGATTTTTACTATACGCCATTGAATCCTACTGTGGTGGAACCAGGAGTTGATTTTATTAATACATCACAAGGGGCTACTAGCTATACATGGAATTTTGGTGATTATACATCTTTTACCAATACAACAAATATAGTCAATCCATCTCATACATATAATTATTCAGGCACTTATTCAGTAACCCTTGTTGCAATAAATCAATATGGATGTGAGAGCAGAATTATTAAAACACTGTACATAGACCCTGAGTTTCATATTTATATTCCAAATACATTTACTCCAAATGGAGATGGACAGAATGACTTTTTTACAGTAAAGGGAGTAGGTATAGATGAGAGTACATTCAAGATGTATATTTTTGACAGATGGGGTGAAACGATATATTATACAGAGAATATCTACAAGGGATGGAATGGTACAGTGAAGGGATATGATGGTAAGGCAACACAGGATGTATATATATATAAAATTTACCTTAAGGATTTAAAAGGGGGTAAGCATGAATTTGTAGGACATGTTACTTGCTTGCCTGATTTTGATAATTGATAAACGATAAAATTTTATACTTATTTTCGCGCACTTAAAAGTGTGGGCATGTTGTATGTTACTTTTAATGATTATCCTGGTGGGATATATGATAGTCAGGTCATTGATGTAATCAAGTATCTGAATGGTTTTTCTTCAAAAAAAATAAAATTGATTGCATTTATTTCAATTAGGAATTTTTGGAATAATAGAAGAAAAATAAAGTCAAGGTATTCTGATTCTATTGTTATTCCTATGTTTCCTGGAGTGAAGAATTGGAGGTGGAATATTTTGAGTTTTTTCTTTTTGGTATTATTATTTTACAGACATACTGCAATATGTAGAGGTATATTTGCTTTTGATATTGCTTATTTTTTTAGGAGATGGGGTGGGTTACATAAAGTAATAATAGATGCACGGGGAGCATATAAGGCAGAATTTGAAGAATATAAAGTAATAAGAAATAGTTTCATCATTCAACGGATCAAACATTTAGAAAAACTGGCGATAGAAAAAGCTGATTATAGAATAGCTGTGTCGCAGAAATTAGTGGACTATTGGAGAGAAGAATATGGATACAATTCAAGTCGTCATGTGGTTATTCCATGTACTTTGTCCAGTCATTTCGTAAAAACATTTCCAAATGATACTTGGATAATCAATAGAAAAAGAGAAGCTGGTTTTGCAGAGAGAGATGTGATGATTGTATTTTCTGGTTCATCAGCAGGATGGCAATCTTTGAAGTATTCTGATGATATAATGTTGAAATTATTAGGCAGGCAAGAGAATCTGAAAATTGTTTTTTTAGGTAAACACGATCTCAACAACTATCAAGTTTATGAAAGATTTTGTGATAGGGTTTGTCAAATAGAATTGGATGCAGATAAGGTGCTAGATTATTTATGTATAGCAGATTATGGGTGGTTGGTGAGAGAAGAGAGTCTGACAAATAGAGTCGCATCACCAGTAAAATTTGCGGAGTATCTTACAGCAGGCCTAAAAGTTTTAATATCAGATAATTTAGGAGATGATACAGATTTTTGTAAACAACATCGTTGCGGACTTGTCATAAAACCAAATAATGAATTACCCGCATTAGGTGCAGTAGGTTACGATGAAAAATATAGAGTGCATCAATTGGCTATGCAGTATTTTGTGAAGGAGAAATACAAAGAGGCATACAAGGAAATTTTAAATGTAATAGAAAAATGAGAATGGCATTATTGACAGATGGTATATATCCTTTTGTAATAGGTGGAATGCAAAGGCATTCTTATTTTTTGGCAAAATATCTTGCGCGCAATAGAATTTTTTTGAGAGTATATCATTGTGTAAAAGAAGAAGAAAAATATGAGGATACTTTGAATAAAGTATTTACTGCGCAAGAAAGAGAATACATAGAGTTTGTAAAAATACCTTTTGATTTTTCTTCAAAATTTCCGGGTTATTATATTATTGAGTCGTATAGATATTCTCAAAGGATTTATCAGCATTTAATGACTGATATTTTATCATTTGATTTTATTTATTCAAAAGGATTCACAGCATGGGATTTATTAATGCACAA
>DAHXOV010000321.1 GCA_027364695.1 bacterium | reverse complement strand
GTATTATATACTAATAAACTGGTAACAATTCCGGCTCCAATAGGAACATTGCTGTTCCTTGCTGCCAAGGCTACTCGTGGTACCAACAATCCTTTGTTAGAAAAATCTACATCTAATCCCGCAGCAGCATTAGGAACTGCGCCAGTAGTATTTATTCCAACATTTTGTGCATAAATTGCTCCACCCCATTTTTTATTAAAAACAGGCGCAAGAAAAATACCAATACCACTTACCAATAAAATTAAAACTCTCTTTTTCATACTTTTTTGTGCAAATATAAATAAAAAATAACACATAAAACAAACTTTTCTTTAAAAAAATAAAATTAAATATAAGTGATTGATTTACATAAAGTTAAAATTTTTAACATCCCCAATCGTTTTATGAAGCAGCATTTATTTCGTAAATTTGTGCGCTCTTTATTTTAAGGGAAAAAGAGCATTAAATTATAATTAACCTACTCAGATGTGCCCTTAACATATCTGATACAAATTCTACAAAAAATGTCAGAATTAACGAAAGAACAATCAAACCTACTTGCTGACTTTGATTGGTCAAAAATTAGTAAGAAGCAAGAAGGCTATTCGCTTGAAGAAAGAAAAACATTAGACGAACTCTATCAAAAAAAACTAAGCGCCATTAAGTCGCACACTGTGGTAGAAGGTACTGTGGTGAGTATCAGCGACAAAGAAATAGTAGTCAATATTAGCTACAAATCGGACGGTGTAATCCCTGCCAGTGAATTCAAATACAATCCCGAGCTAAAAGTGGGAGATAAGACAGATGTGTACATAGAAAAAGTAGAAGACAAAACAGGGCAACTGGTATTGTCTCACAAAAAAGCCCGCGCATCCAGCAGTTGGAGAAGAGTGGTTCATGCACACGAGAACAATGAGACAGTAATTGGCTATATCAAATGCCGTACTAAAGGAGGATTAATTGTAGATGTATTTGGATTAGAAGCCTTCCTGCCAGGATCACAAATAGATGTTAGACCTATCAAGGACTACGATGCTTTTGTAGGGAATAAAATGGAATTTAAAGTTGTAAAAATCAATGAAGAACTCAAAAATGTAGTAATCTCACACAAAGCCCTCATAGAAGACGAAGTAGAAAAACAAAAATACGACATTATTTCAAAATTAGAAAAAGGACAAATTATAGAAGGAACAGTAAAAAATATTACCTCTTACGGTGTATTTGTTGATTTAGGCGGAATAGACGGTTTAATTCACATTACCGATCTCGCATGGGGTAGAATTAATCATCCCGAAGACATTGTCAAAATGGATCAAAAAATCCAAGTTGTTATTTTGGATTTCGACGATGAGAAAAAAAGAATACAACTTGGCTACAAACAATTATTACCTCACCCATGGGATAATGTAGATCCAAACTTAAAAACAGGAGATAAAGTAAAAGGTAAAATTGTAGCTGTAATTGACTATGGAGCGTTTTTAGAAATAGCACCAGGTGTAGAAGGGCTCATCCATGTTTCTGAAATGAGTTGGAACCAGCATCTTCGATCTGCTCAGGACTTCGTAAAAGTGGGTGATGAAACAGAAGCAGAAATCTTATCACTAGACAGAGAAGAAAAGAAAATTAGCTTTGGAATGAAACAGCTTACTCCTGACCCTTGGGCAAACATCATGGAAAAATACCCTGTTGGGTCTAAACATAAAGGTATAGTAAGAAACATTACAGCTTATGGAGCATTTGTAGAACTTGAGCCTGGCGTAGATGGACTTGTGCACATTTCTGATTTATCTTGGGAGAAAAAAATTAAACATCCATCAGAAATTGCTAAAAAGAGCGAAGAATTGGAAATAGTGGTATTAGAAATAGATAGCCAAAACCGCCAGTTAAAACTCGGACACAAACAATTGCAGGAAAACCCATGGGA
>DAHXOV010000316.1 GCA_027364695.1 bacterium | reverse complement strand
CTGGTATTGTATCCTTTATTAGCTGCTAAAAAGTTAATGGTGTTATTATTTACCAAGCCCTTGTACAAGCCACCATTGGTAGCGACTATAAATTCATTTGAATTATTTATCTTAAATGCAATATCATGTATAAAAGGATGTAGATAAAACTGTGCTAAAGCGTCCATAAATGTTTCAATACCCACCTGCGCCCATGTTCCATTTCCAAAAGGAGCACTCGGGGTTTGCTTTCATTCATACATAATATATCCTCCTATATAAATATGCACAGGATTAGCAGGATCTACTTTTATAGTATTGGCAAAGCCACCGTAATAATTATATTTGGGATTTCCACTCGCATCTGTCCCATAGAATTGCTGAAATATATCAAACTGTCCATAACTTCCTAAGGTAATAGTCATCCAAGTAGTACCTTTATCATTGGAGCCATATACCGCATTTAACTCCTGATCATCTTTGGTTGAATAGATATTAGTAGTAGCAGAGGCAGTACCTATTTTAGAAGCCAGCAAGTAAATATAGTTAGGATCAGAAGGAGAAATAGCTATTTCTATTCTTCCCATTTGATTTACATTGGGATTAACCGTGGAAGTAGGTGTAATGTCTGTGAATGATCCGGGATTACCCGTAGTGCTTTTATATGCTTTACTACTGGTCGTTGTATAATTCCCAGAGATATAATAAACATAGCCATCTATTCCTACTTTTACATCTTGAGCAGGCGTGCTTGTCTCTTGTGTAAAACTAAGTCCTCCGTCGGTAGAAATAAAAAAACCTTTGGTGGATGCTACATAAATAATCTGAGCATTTGTTGGATGGGTAGCAATTTCATTGATGTTCCCTAAAAGAGCAGAATCTTGTACTAATGTAAAAGTACTTCCATTGGGGGAAAATTTATACAATCCTGTACCATTAAAGGCATTGGACTTATACTGATACAAATTTCTATAAAAAAAACTTTCCCCTGTACCTGCATAAATACTTCCGTCTGCTGCTTGCGACATACATGATACATTAAATACACCCGATTGATCATTGACAGGCGCCCAAGATGAGCCCCCGTTAGTGGATTTGAACACACCTCCGCCTGCACTGGCTGCAAATATTGTTTTACCCGTAGCATCTGTCTTATCATATAGCACGGTTCTTGTTCTTCCTCCTACATCGTCAGGTCCTACTTCTTGCCAATTCAAGCCTAATTGTGCCAATCCTGCTGTACTGATACCCATTAAAATAAAAGATAAACTCCTCATAATATTAATTTTAAATTAAAAATTTATTCCGCCCAAATATATGGAATATTTTTCATTTCATAAAAAAATTAAATTTTCCTATATAAATCTATACTTAAATAAAATATATGCTAAAATTTTAAGGATAAACTCAATCCATATTGATAGGTATGTAGAAAATAAGAAGTAAGAAAAAAATCAGGTGTATATTGGACCTGCACTTTAAATGATAAATCGTTCCCTACATCAAAGGTCTTCAAATGAGCATCTATATTCGCATCCAGAATGTTCAAAACATATACTAAAACAACTCCTGCAACAGATAAATCCCTCCACTTTTTACTTTGATTTTTTAGTAATGTCAATTGCTCTGCAGAATATCCATCTTGGCTTACACCGCCATTCAATACATTCAATAATTCTTTCTTGTAAAGCAGATAACGGGCATTTTGCTGAATACCATTGAAAACCAAAAATCCACCTATGCCATAAATAACAGGGACTTTCCAATATTTTTTATTAAACACCTGTCCCGCGCCTGGTAAGATAGCACTCATCACGCTTGCTTTCTTAGGGTCTGACCATTCAGCTATTTTAAATGTCTTTTTATTTTTTTCCTGATTGACAATACCTGCTTCATTTTGAGCGATAAATTTATTTGACAACAGAAGTATTAAAAAACAAATTATAAAAAAACCAACTCTCATATCTGAATATTATTCAACAATATCTTTTACTAATATATTTCCAAAATTCTTTTCAATATTCTGCTCCACTCGTTCCATCATCTGTAATGCTGCGGAAAACTCTTTGCTTTCGTCTATGGGCAATTGATTCGTTCCTTTGCTTTCTATAGCTTTCATCACCTCACTCACTGTGATTTGGTAATCAGGTTTCAAGGGGACATACAAAGGGTCGTCATCCTCTTGTTTTACTTCTATCAAAAATTCTGTATCTATCATATCCTGAACAATACTTTGTGTCAATCTAACAGGAATATCCAACTGAGAAGATATTTCACTGATTTTTAAGCCCTTTTTTCCTTGTATAAATTGCCGAAGCACTTTATTTAATATCAAAATACTAAAAACTTTTTTTAACCGCACACTGATACTAGTGATTTCTGTTTCTAACTCAAATTTATCTACATACTGATGCGCATACGCCAATTCTGCCCCAAAAAGCACTAAATACCAACTGTATTGAACAAAAATTAAAAACAAGGGTACCGCTGCAAAACTACCATAAATGGCATTATATCTTGATACGCCAATTTGAAAGTTAATGTATATCCACTGAAGTAATTCAAATAATAAAGCCGAAATAAATGCGGAAAAAAAAGCCGTCTTCACAGAAACATGGGTATTGGTCAAAGTCTTGAATAAGAAGAAAAAAACTAAAATCAATAAGGCAAAAGACAGTAACTTAATACCAATGGCTGCCGCACTAGAAAAAACAATAGCAGCTATTTTTGTTTGTAATAAGATGGTAATACTGCTTGAAAGTATTAAAAAAACAGGGGCAAAAATCATAATGGAGATATAATCCGCAATTTTTCTAAACCAACTCCTGCTTTTTTTTACTTCCCAAACATGATTAAATACATTCTCTATATTATTCAATAAAGAAATAACACTGTATAACAA
>DAHXOV010000294.1 GCA_027364695.1 bacterium | reverse complement strand
ATAGGTATCAACTTTGTAATTATATAGTTCAACATTGCATTTAAAGCCTGGCTGACGGATAAATTTTGCATTTAAAGTAGATGCAGAATATTTAATCACGATGGTACCTGACCTTATACTTCCATCTGTACCTACAGCGTTTGAAAGTATTAATGAGTCAATTTTTCCTACTGTATCTTTTTTAATGGTTACGCCGGTGTTCCCAAAAAAGGGCGTAGAGGTATATGTATCTCTTGTAAGCGCAGCCATTAGAAACACATCGTTAGACATTTCATAGGATTTTACTGCATCTTTAGATGTAGTAAGGTTGCTATCAGGTGTAGCTGGTTCTGGTGATTTTTTGTTGCATGATGCAACAATTATTCCTACAATGCTAAAAATAAAAACGGATTTTTTCATAGTATAAATTTTGGCCTTAATATTAATAAATAAGTTACAATAAATAAAAAATGTTTTTTGTATTTCTTTCAGTGCATCTGTTTAAATGGCCTTTTTGGTATTTATGTTCTTTGGTATTAGTTTTTGCAATTTTTGCTCTGCATATTCTTTTGTGATTTGATATTCCATTTTTTGTTTATTGTTCTTTGGTAATTCGTACATTAAATCTACCATAATGGTTTCACAAATGCTTCTTAACCCTCTTGCACCCAATTTCAGATCTACTGCGGTTTCTACAATTAAATCTAATACAGGTTCTTCAAGTGTAATATGAACATTATCTATACCAAATAGATATTCGTATTGCTTGATGATAGAATTTTTGGGCTCTAACAAAATTTTTTTTAGTATATTCTTATCTAATGGATGTAAAGTAACAGCAACAGGCAATCTACCAAGCAATTCTGGAATCAATCCAAATGTTTTTAAATCGTGAGAAGTGACATATTTCAGTAGATTGTTTTTCTCTACCTCCTCTAATTTTCTATCGTAAAATCCAATAACATTGACATTCACTCTAGAAGACACAATTTTTTCCAATCCTACAAAAGCGCCTCCACATATAAAGAGTATGTTCTTTGTATTTATTCTAATCATTTGTTGTTCAGGGTGCTTTCTTCCACCTTGTGGTGGTACAAATACATCTGCCCCTTCTAAAATTTTGAGCAATGCCTGTTGTACCCCTTCTCCGCCTACATCTTTGGTAATAGAGGGATTATCCCCTGATTTTCTTGCAATTTTATCAATCTCATCTATAAATACTATTCCTCGCTCTGCTGCACTTACATCATAATTGGCTGCCTGTAAGAGTCTGGTTAAAATTGTCTCCACATCTTCTCCCACATATCCTGCTTCTGTAATAGCAGTGGCATCGGCTATGCAAAATGGAACATTCAATAAACGAGCAATCGTACGAGCAAGTAAGGTTTTTCCTGTTCCTGTTTCTCCTATTAGTAGTATATTTGATTTTTCTAGTTCTACTTTTTCTTCTTTCCTGGATGGATGGTTAGATATGATTCTTTTGTAATGATTATACACCGCTACACTCAATACCTTTTTGACCTCTTCCTGTCCTATTACATAGTCGTCTAAAAATGCTTTGATTTCTTTTGGAGTAAATAAGTTTGCCTCTGTTTTAGGTGAATACTTTGGTGGGTGATTTTTATCTTCCTGAATAATTTCGTATGCCTTCTCTACACATGCTTCACAGATGTATGCATTAAACCCTGCCAATAATGCTTCATTCCCTTGTTTTGGCTTTCCACAAAATGAACAGGTGGGTATTTTACTATTTGTTTTAGCCATCTTCTTTTCAGTGTTATTATTAATATTTATAAGTTCAGCGGTTTTTTTTCAAATGCGTCTAAACAGGCTTCCTTCAATGCCTCGCTATATGTGGGATGCGCATGACAAATTCTGCCTATATCTTCTGCACTGGCTTTGTATTCCATAGCTACCACTGCTTCCGCAATTAAATCTGCTGCTCTTGGGGCAATCATGTGTACACCAAAAATTTCATCTGTATCTTTATGAGCCAATACTTTGATAAAGCCGTCTGTATCCATACTTGCCTTGGCTCTGCCACTTGCTTTGAATGGAAACTGTCCAACTTTGTAGGGTAGATTTTTCTCTTTCAATTGTTCTTCTGTAAGCCCCACAGATGCCACTTCTGGCCATGTATATATCACTCCAGGAATTAAGTCATAATTGATATGTGGTTTTTGTCCTGCTATGATTTCTGCTACCAAAACACCCTCTTCTTCTGCTTTATGTGCTAGCATTGGTCCCCTGATGACATCTCCAATAGCGTATATATGTGGCTGTGTGGTTTGCAGTTTCTCATTTACCGCTATTCTTCCCTTTTCATCCAGTTGTATGCCTGCTTTATCTATGCCCAAATTTTCGGTGTAAGGCCTACGACCAATAGCAACCAACACATAATCGCCTTTTAGTTCTACTTTTTCACTCTTCTTGTTTTCAGTAAGCACGACTAGCTCTTTTGTTTTCTTTTGAGCAGCTATTACTTTGTGCTGCAAATAAAATTC
>DAHXOV010000255.1 GCA_027364695.1 bacterium | reverse complement strand
TATCAATCTGAAAATATAACCAAGCATTAAAAGGAATATTAGAAAGTACCATAGAGTTTGGTTTTTGCTTCACATACCCCATGATTTCGTCTTTATTTAATTTGGCTTTATCTTTAATATCTACATAAGCCACTACATATTGATTCCCTTTGATAAATTTACTCAAACTTTTTCTAATATTACAGCCGCTGACAAATAATAGCGTACCCGCGCCAAGAAGATAAATTGGTATTTTTGCAAAAGAATTTTTCACAATGTATTATTCATTAAATCAAAAGCAAATTAAATTAATAAAATCTTTGCATCTGAAAAAATATAGACAGGAGCATCAATTGTTTTTATTAGAAGGCGAAAAGTTAGTAAATGAAGCATTAAGAGACAAACCTGAAATCATACAATGGATAATTATTAAAAATGACTATTCTTTTAGTACTAAGTTGTCTGAAGTTTATACAGTGAGCGAAAAAATTTTTCATTCATTGACTACTCTTAGCTCTCCCGAACCAATCATGTCTGTATGCAAGTTCTTAGCTCAACAAAATTCTGTCATAGCTGACCTGACAAATACTTTTTCTTTCTATCTTGATAATATCAATGACCCAGGCAACTTAGGCACTATTATAAGAGTATGCGATTGGTTTGGAATACCGCAAATCTTTTGCTCCCCCAACACAGTAGAATTATATAACCCTAAAACTATTCAGGCAAGTAAAGGCTCTTTTCTAAGAGTTCATCTCAACTACATAGAACTTGAGCAAATAAATTTTCCTCACGCTATCAACTTATATGCTACAGATTCTTTTGGAACGAACATCCATTCCATAAAAGACAAAACAGGACTAATTATATTAGGAAATGAATCTCATGGAGTTTCTCCAAAAATTAAAAATAAAGCACATCAAAACATCACTATACCTAAATATTTAAATAGTAAGGCAGAGTCATTAAACGTAGCTATGAGTGCCAGCATTATTGCCAGTGAATTTTTTAAGGTCTGATTATCTATATAAAGTTATGTGTCCTACAAATTCTTTTTTAATGTTCTGTACAGTTGTAAAGCACCTTATCTTGTATATATAAACATCATTTTTAGCATTTACACCTTTCATTTTTCCATCCCACCCCTCATATACATTGTTTGTTTTGAACACCAATTGTCCCCATCTGTCATATATAAGCATTTCAAATCCGTCTTCTACAAATCCAGCTCCTTTTACATTGAACACATCATTTATTCCATCTCCATCTGGCGTGAATACATTTGGTATATACATCGTAAATTCTTCTGTAACAGATATTATTCTATAAACAGTATCTGTACAACCGTAAATATTACTTGCTATAAGCATTACAGGATAATTTGCCACATAAGTATAAGTATAAATTGCGCTTTGTGTATTGGCTGTATCTGTATTGTTCATAATATCTCCAAAATCCCAATGCCAATATGAAATAGGCCCACTATTATAGCTAGCTGAAAATTCTACTTCGTTGCGTAATAATGTTGCCATAGACGGTGAATAATAGATAGCAGGCTCAGGCCGAGGATATACTTCTATACTGAATGGCGCTTGAACTTCATTTTTACAGCCCTTATCATCAATTAAAGACAAACGAACAGGATATACACCTGGCTTATTGAAACAATAATTGATACTATCTCCATTTGCATATAGATTAAATCCAAAATCCCATATAGTGTTGATGGAAACAGGCTGAGATTTTCCTGAAATATTCACACATAGTGGCTTGCATCCTTTTATTTTATTGTATATGAAAAATGGTTCGGGTAAAGGTAAAACATTCGCCCAAAAATTGCTGGTAATCGTTTGCTGAGGACACGCTATATCATTTGCTATCACTGTGTAATAAGTACTCTGATCGGGCTTTACTATATTCGCAAACCCCGCAGGAAAATACAAGCCAGCATAAGGGTACCATTGATATGTATATACACCGCTTCCTCCCACACACATAGCATAAACGAAAGCACTGTCTCCTTTGCACATAGTAATATCTGATGGGGTTATAGAAAATGAAATGGGTGTAAGAACAGTAACATTGACAGAATTAGAAGAAACACAGCCTCCATTAGGTTGAAGTGAAAGTGTATATACACCGCTCATTCCAAAATTGGCATTCGGGATATTTAAATTCTGCTGATTAGAAACCACTTGCCCATAAGGACTTATCCAAGTATATGAAGATGCCCCCGTAGGTCCATTGATAATAAGAGGCTCTCCTGGACAAACAGTTGGAACTGGCGAAATAGTGAAATTAATTTTAGGGAGTACCGCTAAATCTGTAGTGGTATAAGTAGAGCAAGAATTATTTCCTAATATGAAAACGGCTGTAATAGTATAAGTTCCCGATTGATTAGATTGAGCGTTAGTAAAACTAATGCTTTGACCATTGGCAGTAAATGAATTAGGGCCTGCCCATGAATATGAATTAGCTGCACTGGCAGACGCTGTAAAGCTAGTATTGTCTCCTACACAAATTGTTTGATTGGGTGTTACATTAGGAGTATAAATTGGAATCACTGAAAGAGAAGAACTCGTACTTGTAAGGCATTGTAATGTTCCACTGCTTACGGTTGTAGTTACAGAGTAAACCCCTGCCTGACCAGGTAAAATATTATTCAGTGTAGGATTTTGTTGAATAGAATAAAAACCGGAGGGACCTGTCCAAGTATAAGTGGTGACTAATGTTGAATTATTGCTCGCTGTTAATGT
>DAHXOV010000399.1 GCA_027364695.1 bacterium | reverse complement strand
GTAAATACATAAATGTTCATAAAATAAAAATCTCGCCTTTCTGTGCACTCACAAAAAGACGAGATATAATTAAAAGAGTTATATCTTATTTATTGATAATGATTTTTTGACGGATGGATTCCTGCTGACTAGAAAGAGTATAGAAATAAATACCACTTTGTAATTGAGATACATCAATACTTGTTTTGTTTTCTCCTACTATCGTTTCCAATTTATTATATATGATGATTTTCCCTGTTATATCCGTTAAGGTAAAATCTAATGCAGAAAGTGTTTTGGTGGTGAAAGTAAGGTGGATTTTATCAGAAGCTGGATTAGGATAAACAGAAATACTATTCAACAACGAGTTTTCTTTAACATCGGTTACAGGAGCAATATTAATGATGTAATAATTAATGTTTTGAGTAGATATTTTGCTGCCAGTGTTAGGATTTACAGGTGTAGGACAAGTTTGAAAAGAAAGAATAGTATTGCCATACACATCTACCTGAAAGTATAAGGTATAAGTGCCCGCTGTGGTAGGAGTGCCCGAAATGATAGCGCAACTATTGGCATTTCCTGGGAATTGTAAATTAGATGGAGTACCTGTAAGTATAAGCCCTGGTGGTAAGTTGTAATTAGGATAAGATGGCGGGGCGAGAAGTTCAAAACGAGTGAAGCATATTTTTACAGGATTTTGCATGGTGTCCAATGGTACTTTTACAGTGATATTTTGAGCATAAGATACTCCGACCTGACCAGAAACAAAGTTGGTGGCACTATCGGGCCATATTCCGTAATTTGGAGAAGCAACAAATACGGGGTCTAATGTGCAAGTAGGTTGTGCCATGAATGTATTTACCAAGAATAATAGCAATACACTTACAAAGTTAAGCGGTAGTTTTTTAAATGAAGTAGTTGTTTTTTTCATAGGTGTATATTTTTAGAATTTTGGGAGCAAAGTTAAAGAAAGTTTGGATAAGAAAAAATTAAATTATTTCAAAAACATTTTTATCAGTTGTACCTATGTTCAATCGCTTTCTGTTTTTAATACCTAAGCAAATAAGATAATTAAAAGGCGACTTCTTATAGACAATTCGTAAAATTTTATCCTCTTATTTTTAATAAACAATACTATAAGAATTACAAGATAGCTGGTAGCTGTTTGAATCAAAGAGAATGATTTTTTTCAATGCTCATCTTACCACTGTTACTCTTCCAATAAACTCATGGGCTTTGCTTCTCTTATCTTTTACTACTGCTTTCCACACATAAGTATCATTGGGTACCAATTCATTTTTACTTTTGTCTTTTCCATTCCATGGTTTATTTATATCATTTGTTTCATAAAGCAAATGTCCCCATCTGTCAAATACATACAAATTAAATTCTTTTATGCCATATCCCTTTCCTGTAAATCCATCGTTCAAATCATCGTCATTTGGTGTAAAAGCGTTGGGAAAATAAATAGCAAACCCCGGTACAATTTCTATCAGTTTCAATAATGAATCCTTGCAACCATATTGGTTCACAATAGATTGATATATCATCAATTGTTCCATTCCCTCCTTTGTTACATTGTAGGTAAAATCAGGTACATTATATACACTACCATCACTTAATGTGTAACTCACAACAATAGCTCCTGCTGATACATCCTTTATTTCCAAGGACTCCATCTCATCCAATAC
>DAHXOV010000370.1 GCA_027364695.1 bacterium | reverse complement strand
CCTACACCCACCCCTGTATAATAAGTAACTTCTTGTGTGCCTATAAAATAAGAAATAGCTCCTAGCACGGGCACTTTATAGAAAGCATTGTCATAATAAATGTACAAAATCCCGTTTTGAAAATACCCCCATAATTCTTTTGGAACTATCTTTATCTTTTCTTGATTTGAACCGTACAAATAAATCTCTTTCTGTGATACCAATTTGGTAAAAAAATCTAATTGAGAGGTGTCAATATCTGTAATCAATTGTATCTTTCTTATAGGGCGATTTTCCCTAAACTGAATGTAATCCAAATATAAGCCCTCTGTTCTTTGAAATGAGCTATCAGATTGTGCTTTCATCCACGATGATGAAATGATTATTAACCCAAAGTAAATAAATTTTATTTTAACTCTCACATCCATCTGAACTCAACTAAATAAATTGCGGTAATATTTCTTCAACTACTATTCCAAGTTTATAGATGTCTTCAAAAGAGTTGTACAAAGGCACTGGTGCAAGGCGAATCACATTGGGTTCTCGCCAATCTACCATCACAGCATTTTGTAACAGTGTTTCAAAAAAAATTCTAGGATGAGATAAATGACATATCACAGATAATTGTGCGCCTCTGCTTTTTTTGGGCGTAATAATTTTAAATATATCTTTTTGAAATGTACCGTTGATGCTGTTTATGACTTCTTCCAGAAAGGCTGTCAACTGCTTACTCTTTTTGACTAGTGCAGGCATAGTAGCTGTTTCAAAAACATTCAAGGATGCCAAACAAGCCGCCATTGAAAGTATAGGAGCATTGCTTACTTGCCATCTTTCAGCTGTTCTCATTGGTTCAAAAACAGGCTTCATCCTAAACCTTTCTTTTTTATCGGTGCCCCACCATCCTGCAAAAATAGGCAGGTCTATGTTATCTAAATATCTCTCGTGTATGAATGCGCCTCCTACTGAGCCAGGTCCGCTATTCAGGTATTTGTATGAACACCATACTGCAAAATCTACATCCCAGTCATGCAAATGTAACTCTATGTTTCCTGCTGCATGTGCCAGGTCCCAACCGCATATTGCTCCTGCTTTATGTACGGCTGCTGTAATTTTTGCAAGATCAAAAACCTGCCCCGATAAATAATTTACCCCTCCTATAAGTACCAGTGCTAAATCATTTCCGTGTTGCTCTATGGTAGATAAAATTTTTTCTTCTTCAATGATATAATCTTCTCGTTCAGACTTTACCATAATCAAATCTTCATCAGGATGTCCGCCATGAAATTTTATCTGAGATTGTACGGCATAAATATCACTTGGAAACGCAGGAAACTCCATAAGTATTTTTCGTTTCTTTCCTTTCGGGTGATAGAAAGAAACCATCAGAAAGTGTAAATTGGAAGTTAATTGATTCATCATTATCACTTCTTTTGGTAAGGCGCCTAGCACTTTTGCCATCTTTTCAGTCAAAAATTCATGGTAAGCAAACCATGGTCTTTTGGCACAGAAGTGTCCTTCTACAGCATAAGTAGCCCAATCATTCAGTTCCTGTAAAATATATTCTCTTGTTTGTTTGGGTTGTAAGCCAAGAGAGTTGCCTGTAAAATATAAAATATTTTTTCCGTTCTGCTGTGGAAATAAAAATAGATCTCTAAACTGTGATAATGCATCTGAAGCGTCTAATTGTCTTGCTTTTTCTTGCAAATGAATGTATGTCGCTGACTTACCATTCATATTCATAAATGATTTATCTGTTTTTTGATACTCTGATGATTTCAAAACCAAATTCACTGATATTAGGCAAAGGGTCTTGTCTCATTGCCTGTACAAAATAAAACTGATACACTCCGCTTTTTGTGAATCGTATGTTTTTCTTTATAGGTAATGTGATATCATACATATCTCCTAATCCGCTTCCATACCATTTTCCTTTACTATCTGCCAAAACACATTCAATGGTATCTGTTTTTTTACTGTTATCAGGGTAAATAGTGGTAAGAAAGACATACAAATTACTGTACGGATACAATTCTCCATGACGAATTTTTATATTTACATCATTGATACTTATTGTATCTATAATATCTACTCGGAATTTTGCTGTGTCTTTGGATAGCCATTCTTCTTTTTCAATATAGTAATATTTGCTATAAACAGTACTTCTTTGTTTACAAGCACTACTAATAGAAAATATAAAAGCTATTATCAAAATTGTATTCATCCTGTATCCAGACATATTATTTTCTAAAATGGTTGTTTCTATTATTTTTTTTAAACCTATCATCGAATCTTTTAATATCTGCTTCCTCTTCTTTTTCTTTTTTAGTATTTTCATTGTTTTCTTCAACATGCAAAATGAGGTCTTCAGGAAAAATATTTTTCTCGTTAAGGTCTAATATTTTTTTTGTTCTATCAATACTTAAAGGAATAAAATTACCCCAATCATCTTCATAGGCCCAGTATATTAATTTTTTAAAAACATCTAATTTGATAAACTTAGCTCTGCCTTTTTGAGTTACTAATGCTTTATCTTGTATTTCAGGAAATTCTTGGAGTGTATCTAAATAAGCATCTAATTCATAATTTAAACAGCATTTTAATTTCCCACATTGTCCTGCTAATTTTGCAGGATTCACTGAAAGTTGTTGGTACCTGATATGATTAATATTTACTGTTCTAAAGTCTGTCAGCCATGTGCTGCAGCACAATTCTCTTCCACACACTCCAATGCCACCTAATCTTGCAGCTTCTTGCCTTGCACCTATTTGCCGCATTTCTATTCTTATTTTCAGTTCAAATGCTAACTTTTTTATCATTTCTCTGAAGTCCACTCTGCCATCTGCTGTATAATAAAAAGTTGCTTTGGTCTTATCTCCCTGATATTCTACATCTATGAGTTTCATTTCCAGTTTCAATGCCTGTGCTACAGTTCTTGCCTTCAAAAGTGCTGCATATTCTAATCCTTGGACTGATTTCCATTTCTCAATATCTGCCTGTTTTGGTTTACGGAGGATTTTTTTTAATTTAGATGTATCATCAATGCCTTTTTTTTTCATTTGTAATCGTACGATTTCACCTGTTGCAGATACAGTACCTACATCATAGCCCATTTCTGCTTCTGTTACCACCAGGTCGCCTACATACAAAGTATATCTATTTGGATTAGCATAAAATTCTTTTCTTGTATTCTTAAACCTCACTTCTGCTATGGGGAACATTCCCTCGGGTAAAATTTCTGATATATTGCCTAACCAATTAAATATATCTAATTTATTGCAAGAGCCTGCAGAATAATTTCCACATGTCTTTGATACAGATTTATCTATGGTATTACAACCTCTGCCTGTAACACATCCTGTGCACGCCATATTTTTTATTTCGTGTGGCTAAAATACAAATATATTTAATCAATATAAAATGATAAACCGTTTTTATTATTTGATTATAATGAGTTGATACATTTACTTTGCAACAAAAACAAAATTTATGAATAAACACGAAATCAATTTAGAATGGGCAGAATCAATGCTTTTTCGTTCCAAAGTAAACGGACACGATGTATATATAGA
>DAHXOV010000364.1 GCA_027364695.1 bacterium | reverse complement strand
CTCAAAGGTTAGCCCATCTGGTAGGCAAAAGCAAGGCATTTGAAATGATACTCACCGGTGAAATGATAGACGCAAAAGACGCTTATCAATGGGGCATCATCAATCACCTGGTTACCCCCGATAATTTAATGAACCAATGTTTAGAACTCGCTAAAAAAATAGCTGCCAAATCTCCTACTGCCATAACCGCTGCTATCCGTGCTATCAACGCAGGATACAACTCCCAACTCAATGGGTATGAAATAGAAATAGAAGAATTTGGAAAATCCTTTCAAACCGATGACTTTAAAGAGGGCGTCAACGCTTTCCTTGAAAAAAGAAAACCCCATTTCAAAGAATACTAAAAACTCAGCCATATTACTTGTAATATACAAGCGTCATTATGCTGAAAAAACTCATCACCAAATGGTATGTGCTCAATAAAACCCAAAGACAAGGTACATTTGTTTTACTCACTCTTTTATTTATAGTTATTTTATTCAAGTTATTCTATCTGCCAAGCATTGAAGACAATTCTATTTATTTTGCTAATATTTACGTACAAAATACCCAACACAAGCTTCCAATTAGCCCCTCCAAAAAAACAAAAGATACCTTATTCTTCTTTGACCCTAATAATATTTCAGAAGACGAAATGAGGCAATTAAAATTCCCCGAAAAACTCATCAAAAATATTATCAATTATAGAAATGCAGGTGGCCATTTTTACAACAAAGAATCATTAAAAAAACTCTATACAATAAACGACTCTATTTACAACAAGCTAGCAGATTACATCTTAATACCTGCACTAAAAAGCGCTCAACCATCATATACTGCCAATACCACACCACCACAATATGCTCAAAAAGTCATTACTGTTGAACTTAATTCAGCAGACAGTAATCAATTAAATCAATTAAGAGGAATAGGAAAAATTTTATCTGCCAGAATCATCAAATACAGAAACCGCCTCGGTGGTTTTTACCGTGTAGATCAACTCAAAGAAGTTTATGGTATCAATGACTCAATGTATATATTTATCACACACAACAACCAGTTACTTATCGACACATCATTAATCAAAAAAATAAACCTCACTAATGCCGACTTCAAGACAATGATAAGACATTTTTATTTCAACAAAGATATAATCGTTAAAATACTTCAAATACAAAAAAACAAAGAGCCATTCTCATCTGAAAAATTAAAAACAATAACAGGTGAAACACTATGGGAGAAATTGAAACATTATGTAATGTATTGATATGATTTGAAAATTTTCATGCGCCCTGTATTCTCGCCTTTCTATAATATCAAAAGATAATCTCTGCTTTTCATATATGCGTTATTCTTATTGATACTCTTCATAAGAAAACTTCTAAACAGTCAGTGATATTAAAAATATCTCGTACACCTTACTCAATAAAAAACTATGTTTGCCACAAAAAATATGAACCATCAGAAGATCATTATACTTGATTTTGGCTCTCAATATACCCAACTCATAGCCCGCAAAATAAGAGAACTCAATGTGTATTGTGAAGTACACCCCTTTAACCATTCATTCCAACTTTCTGATGAAATAAAAGGCATCATACTTTCAGGAAGTCCTTATAGTGTCAATGATAATAATGCTCCCATTCCCCGTTTTGATATATTCCTGAACAAAATACCCGTGCTTGGAATATGCTATGGTGCCCAACTCATCGCCAACATCAATGGTGGTACAGTAGCAAAAAGTAAAATAAGAGAATATGGAAGAGCACATCTTATTAAGATCAACACCACCTCTGTTTTAATGAAAAATATCTCTGACAAATCACAGGTATGGATGAGTCATGCAGATAGTATTCTGACACTCCCAGATCATTTCCACATGGCTGCCTCTACACCCAATATCCCCATAGCCGCCTATGAAAACCCACAACAAAAAATATTTGCTGTACAATTTCATCCCGAAGTATATCATTCCGACTGTGGCATACAATTATTATCCAACTTTGTCAAAGCTATTTGTCAATGCACGGGTGACTGGACACCACAATCTTTCATAGAAGAAACCATACAAAATATACAACAGCAAATACAACAAGACAAAGTCATACTAGGTCTCTCAGGTGGCGTAGACTCCAGCGTCGCTGCCTTACTACTACACAAAGCCATTGGTAAAAACCTGCATTGCATCTTCATAGACAATGGCTTGCTTAGGAAAAATGAATTCAACGAAGTCTTAGAATCGTATCAACATTTAGGATTAAATATACACGCTATAGATGCAAAAAACAACTTTTACAGCGCATTGAAAAACATACAAGACCCCGAACAAAAAAGAAAAATCATCGGTCGAATCTTTGTGGAAGAGTTTGATAAAGCAGCCCATACCATACAAAATGTCAAATGGCTCGCACAAGGCACCATTTATCCCGATGTTATTGAAAGCATTTCTGTAAAAGGACCTAGCGCTACCATCAAGTCCCACCACAATGTAGGAGGATTGCCTGAAAAAATGAACCTTAAAATCATTGAGCCACTAAAAATGCTCTTCAAAGATGAAGTACGAAAAGCAGGACAACTGTTAGAATTGCCTGATAATATACTGCACCGCCACCCTTTCCCAGGACCAGGATTAGCCATTAGAATCATCGGAGAAATCACCCCCGAAAAAATTCATATTTTACAAGAAGCCGACAACATTTATATCAACCAACTAAAACACAGTGGATGGTATCAAAAAATATGGCAAGCCGCTGCTATCTTACTCAACACCCGAACAGTAGGTGTTATGGGCGATGAAAGAACCTACGAATATGTAGTAGCACTTCGGGCAGTACACTCTACCGACGGAATGACTGCTGACTGGGTATATCCGCCTTATGAATTGTTAGCCGAAATATCCAACACCATTATCAACCAAGTTAAAGGAGTGAATAGAGTAGTGTAC
>DAHXOV010000229.1 GCA_027364695.1 bacterium | reverse complement strand
ATATGAGTGTGCCAACAATGGCTCTCACCATGTTTCTTAGGAAGCGATTGGCAGAAAGGGTAAATTTTATCTTGTGCTCATTTATTTCCCATTGTGCATTGTATATGGTACATAGCGTGTTATTGTATTCATCAGCATTTTTTGTGAAACAGGCGAAGTTTTCGTGCTGTTTTAACAGGTCAATAGCGGCTATGATTAGGTCGTGATGTAGTGTTTTTGTATAATACCATGAGAAAGGGTATAAAAAAGCATTCTTTTTTTGATGGATGTGATACTCATAAGTACGTGAAACAGCATCGTATCGGGCATGAGCATGGTCGTGGACAGGTAAAAGATTCTGTATAGCAATATCGTGAGGGAGCATAGTATTCCACTTGTTTATCCAAAACTGGAATGGGTGATGTGAAAGTGTATCGGAGTCAAAATGAGCAAAAAATTGTTTGGCATGTACCCCTGTATCTGTTCTGCCACAGCCTATGATCTGAACAGGGTGGTTTAAGGTAGGAGTCATTATGTCTAATAAAATCTGTTGTATGGTTTTTTGGGTATTGGATTGAATCTGCCAACCATGATAGTTGGTGCCGCAATAGGATATTTCCAAAAAATATCTTGACATAGCTAAAAATTATAGCCCTTAAAGTGTTTAGAAAATTCGTTTTCTCTAAACACAGTGTTTTTTTGAACATTAAGGTAATCGTAACTTTCTAACAATCCTTTGTCATCGTATATATTGATAGATGTGGGCAAGTAGGTGTTTTTATCAATGTAGATGAATGCTTTTTTACAGTACATTTTGGGGATATAAATGGTGGCGCCTTTTTTCAGAAATCCAAATTCGTAATACAAATTATTTTTATCTCTAATGATATACTCGTTGATATTAAATTTTCTTGATATACTCACTACCGTTTCTCTGGTTTGTATGGTATATGGGATGTAATCAAAGTTAGAACTCTCATACATCAAAAGAAAACATGCTTGGTTGTTTTTTTCTTGAATACCCAAGTAATGTAAGTGCTGAAGATACTTTTCTTTTTCTTTTGAAAGGGCAATTTGTATGGTATTTGCGATGTATTGAAACCCTAATTCGTGAATGGTGTAGTGTTGATTCTTTTTCATTGCAGAACACTTGGGATCCAGGAGTATACTGAATGGGAGAAGTGGGTGCTTGACAATTGCTTTGTTATTGTTTTCGTCTTGAACATAGAGTACTTCAATTTTTTTTTCAGGATTGATAAAATATAATTTCTTTTCAGGATAATATGATATTTTAAAGTGAGAAGTTGCTTTGAGGTAATGTTGTTGAAAACGTTCTAATGCCACTAATTTTATTTGAATAGTTTTGATGCTTTCAATAGAATCAATCATTTTTTGGAGTATTTGAATGGGAGGGGTATTTTCATTAGCAGGTATTTTATGTTTAGTAACAAAAAATGTTGTAAGAAAAAACAGGATACAGTAGAGGAGATATTTCAATGCAGTTTTCATTATTTTATTTCTCTTTTTTCATAAGAGGAGGGTATGCGAAAAGATAGATTTTGTGGTTTATTGATTTCTACTTTGGAGTATTTGAGTTGAAAATTCACATGGTCTTTGGCAATGATTTTGGCATTGAGTGTTTTTGGAAAGTAGAGAGAATCCATATTTTGAAAATTTGAATAATCAACCATAAGAGAGTGATTGTTCTTTACATCTATAAATTGGTTTCTTGTGATTTTAAATGTAATTGGGTGAATATTAATAATTTGTATTGGTTCTTTTGCAATGAGAATATCTTTGTCTTTTAATAATCTTTTCACTTTTCTTTTTTTAGTGGTGGTGAGTAAATACATGCATTCTTTTTTGTCGTGCACTAGTTTTACTTTGTCTTCTTCATTGTAAAATTCCGCATTGTTCCCAAAAAGTATAGATTGAATTAAATCAAGATCTGCAGATATATGGAGGAGTTTTGATATGTTGTCAATGCTGCCATAGAAATATTGTTTTTTTGGATAAATGATTATCTTGAGAGAGTCGTTGGTGATAAGAATTTTGGCTACATCAAATAAATTGATTGCTTCTACTGTAATTAAAATAGCGCTGTCTTTTTTTGATCTTATTTTAATATCTACATCGGTGTCTTCGCTGTCTATAACTAATTTTGTTTCTGCTTTTGCATAAATCCAATCATAGTTAAATATATTTTTCTGCATTTTTTCTACGAGATGTTTGACTGAAGATATTTTTAATTTACATTTTTCGGCGCTATCTGTTTTTGTCGTACCAACAGATGGAGGTATTTGTTTTCTTGTATGACAAGCATAAAATATTCCTATGATGATAGTAAATGAGAATATAGACTTAAAGAGAATGTGTCTTGAATAGGGCATGGAAGGATGATTTTTTATTCTTCTATAATTTGTGTTTCTATTTTCTTTTGCAGTTTGTCTGATGGATTGCCGGCATCTTTTGATTTTTTCCAATACTCAATAGCTTCCTGTTTTTTATTAAGGTGAAACAAAATATCGCCGTAGTGCTCTAAAACGGTAGCAGAAGATATTTTATCTATAATAGGTTTTAGTACATTTTCTGCTTCTTTGTATCTTTTCTGCTGATAAAGAACCCAGGCATAAGTATCTAAATAGTTAGGATTATTAGGAGAAAGTTCTAAAGCTCGTTTGATCATTTTTTCTGCTTTGTCTAGTTTTTCTTTTCTTAAAGCAAGGTAATAAGCATCATTGTTGAGTACCAGGGAATTGTCGGGATGGATAGTGAGGGCGTATTCAAAGTACTTATCCGATTCAGGATAGTTTTTAATCTGATTGTATATTTCTGCTAATTCAGTATAAATAATTTCAAGTAGATTATTATTGTCAATAGCATAATCGGAAGCTGTTTTATATTGTTGGATAGCTGGTTCGTATTGTTGGAATTGTTTATACGCAATGCCTTTGTATGTATAGAACATGGCTTGATTAGGGAATATATCTATGGCAAGTTCACTGTGTTTTAAAAGAGAATCATACATACCGGTTTCATATTCTAGTGAGAGTAATTGATCCCATATAGCATATTTGTTTTTACTGAGTATGGCTGCTTTATAGTATTCTGTAATGGCTTCTTGTTTTTTACCTTGTCTAAGTAAATAATCTGCGTAGATGCTGTGAGATTCTGGCGCCAATGGATGTGTAGATACAAATGTTTGGCAAAGTTGAATAAGTTGTTTGTCAAACAAAGTATCCTGATATTTTATACTTGATGAATATAATTTAATGAGAACAGATAGTTTTTCTTTTACATCATAATCAGGGTTCAGAAATAATTGATTGAGATGAAAAAATGCTTTATTGAGTTCATTTTGGGATATGTAATAATCGTAATAAATGAGATGAGCAGCAGTATTAAGAGAATCCTCATGAAGCAGGTCATTGGCAAGTTGTAGGGATTTGTTGTATTCTTTGTTTTTGTAAAACATCCCTGCCAGAACTTCTTTTGCCTTAAAATCGTTGGGATATAGTTGAAGATATTTTTTTAATTCACTCTCAATAGATTTAGGTTTGTCAATAAAATAAAGTATAGTAACTTTTTCATACATAATATCAAAAGAGTATCCCCATTTTTTTTCTGTTTCGTCTAATAATGACAGTGCTTTTTCGGGCTGATTATTGAGTTCATATTCCAATACCAGTTGTTTGTATAGTTCTTGATTATTGGGGTATTTTTTAATTAAATTTTTCAGTATTTCTATGGATTTTTGATATTGATTGTTTTGGTCATATATTTTAATGAGAGCGTATTGATACCAGACATTATTGGGGTTTAACTTAACTGCTTTTTGAGCGGCGGAGAGTGCTTCTTGTTTTCTATTCGTAAGGCGATACAAACTGCTTAATTCATATTGTACAGCAGCAGAAGATGGTTCTATTTGTTCACATTGTTTTAAGTACCACTCGGCTTCTTTTAATTTACCCAATAATCTTTGAGAACAGGCTTCAATAAATAGAGCAGAGAGATGTGCTTCTTTATCATTGTTGGCAGATGTATAAATACTTTTACTTTTTGTAGATTTGGAGACATAGCAACTTACTAATACAAAAGAAAGAGCAATAAACGAAAGATAGATAGAAAAATTTTTCATCCTATTTCAATTTGCGAGTAATCACTGATGTGAAGATGAAGGATAGTACTGTTTGAATTTCCATTGATATGGGCAAAACTTCCTATGATGCTTTGCTGAATATGAACATTATTTACTAGAATACTTTTCATCAGGATACTATTTTCAATACGGGCATTTTTGATTTGAGAGTTTGGTCCGATACTCACACCCGGTCCTATAGTTGAGTTTTCAATCATTACATTGTCTGCAATGTAAGAGGGAGGAATGATTTTGCTGTTGATAATTTTACAACTATTAGAAGAAATGGGAGCATTGGTTTGTAAAACGATTTGATGAGAATAAAGCGTGGTGGTTTTATTGCCACAATCAAGCCACTTGTCAACGGTCTGGGAATAGAGCTCGCATGCTTTATTTTTCATATTTCCCATAGCGTTGGTGAGTTGATATTCACCTTTTTCTTTCAAATCATTGTCTATGAGGTATTGAAGTTCTTGTTGGAGCACCTGACCATCTTTGAAAAAGTAAATACCTATAATGGCTTCTTTACTTACTGGCTTTTCGGGCTTTTCTTCAAAGTAGAGAATTTTTTTATTTTCGTCGGTAACTACTATGCCGTATTGCTCCGGATTGTTTACGATTTTGGTCCATATAATACCGTCTTTGTTAGGGTCAATATCAAACTTGGCTTTGAATAGAGTATCTGCAAAAGCAATGAGTACATTGCCGTGTAAAGATTTTTTTGCACATAATATAGCATGCGCTGTCCCAAGTGCCTGCTCTTGGTAATATATTTTTCCTGCTACATGATACTTTTTGGCAATGTACAGGAGTTCTTCTTCTATCTGTTTGCCAAATTCAGGGTGAATGATAAATGCGATTTCCTTGATGGGAATATTGGAAGAGGAGAATACTTCATAAATGAGCCATTCTACGATAGATTTATCAGCGATGGGAAAAAGTGGTTTAGGTGTAGTCAGAGTAGATGGTCGCATGCGGGTACCCTTACCTGCCATTGGTATAATAAGGTTCATAACGAATATTTTTGATGAAGAGGCAAAAATACAATTATTTTAATAATATCTTTTGTTTAGATGCAATGAAAAAAAAGAAGAATTGGCAATGCCTATTTAAGTATTTATTTAAACACAAAACCATCAAAAAATGAGAGATGTGAATGAGGAATAAAGCGTTATTTATCTTTGTAAATCACTAAGTTGATTTGCCCTTTATTGGGTGTAGAGAAGTCAGAAATAGACACTACGAAGGGGCGTCTTTCCCCTTGTACGCAATTATACACCACATACCCTTTATCTTCTATAGGGTTGGGGAGTTTCTTTTGATAGTAGTCTTTCAAATCTTTGAATATGACTGCAGAAGAGTCGGGATGATTGGAATATATCCATACATTGATTTCTTCTAAACTATCATTCTGCAAACTGTATTTGATAGAATAAGATACAAGATTATCTATTTGATAGTTGAATACTAAGGTATCCTCCTTCTCCACCACAGGGCTTTGTTGTTCTACCTTAACAATAGTGGCTTTAGAGACATTCAGATTCAGTCCGTGAATAATAGAACTGTCGTTTTTAATTATTTTTTCTGTGTATATGGAGTATTGAGAAAAAATTCTTGTGGGCAAGACATCTGTTTTTTCTTCTTTAGATAAATTTTGGCATTGCTGGAATAACAAACACACAATAAGACATGATATAAACAGGAGTTGCTTTTTCATGGGATGTTTTCCTTTTCTGTTTCTAGAATTTTTTCAGGTCTCATTTGGGGGAATAGTATCACTTCTTGAATAGAATGCTGGTTGGTGAGTAGCATTGTTAATCTATCTATGCCTACACCGAGTCCTGCGGTGGGAGGCATGCCATACGCTAGTGCTCTGATGAAATCATAATCCATGTACATGGCTTCGTCATCTCCTTTTTGTTTGAGTGTTGCTTGTTCTTCAAAGCGTTGGTATTGATCTATGGGGTCATTGAGTTCGGTATAGGCGTTGGCTATTTCTTGTCCATTGATATAAAGTTCAAATCTTTCAACGAATCCTGCTTTGTTTCGGTGTTTTTTAGTAAGAGGGGAGCTTTCTATGGGATAGTCAATGACAAAAGTGGGTTGTATGAGATCCTTTTCACAAAGAATAGAAAAGATTTCGTCTATGAGTTTTCCCTTGCCCATTGTCTCTTCTGTTTCAATGCCATGTTTTTTACAGAGGCTTTTTAGTTCGGTTTCCGTAGCATGGGCAATATCTAAACCTGTTTTTTCTTTTATAGCGTCTGTAATAGATATTCTCTTGAAAGGCGCCTTGAAATCAATTTTATTGTTCCCTACTTCTAATAGGCTAGTGTCATATAAATCGGCAACTACTTTTTCAATCATGGTTTCTGTAAATTCCATCATCCATACGTAATCCTTGTATGCCACATAGATTTCTAGTCCTGTAAACTCAGGATTGTGGGTTCTATCCATGCCTTCGTTTCTGAAGTTTTTAGCAAATTCGTACACGCCATCAAATCCGCCTACTATTAATCTTTTTAGATAAAGTTCGTTGGCTATTCTTAAATATAAGGAAGTATCTAATGCATTGTGATGTGTTACGAAAGGGCGCGCTGCAGCACCTCCTGGAATGGCTTGTAATATAGGTGTTTCTACTTCTAAATAACCTTTGTTATTAAAAAATTCTCGGATAGATTGAATGATTTTACTCCTTTTGATAAAAATATCTTTTACAGGTGGATTGATAATCAGATCTACATACCTTTGACGGTACCTAAATTCAGGGTCAGTAACAGCATCGTGCGCTTTACCCGACTCATCTACTTTTACAACGGGCAATGGATGAAGTGATTTTGCAAGGAGATTTAAATCTAATACATGGATGGTTATTTCGCCTGTTTTGGTGGTAAAGACATAGCCCTTTATGCCAATAATATCGCCTATATCAATGAGTTTTTTCCAAACAATATCATATAATTTTTTGTTTTCATCAGGGCAAATCTCATCTCGTTTTATGTAGATTTGAATTTTCTCTGTGGCATCTTGAATCACCGCAAAAGCGGCTTTACCCATATCTCTGACACTCATTATCCTGCCCGCAATGGAAACATCTTTGTAATTCAATTTATCTCTCTCATAATTTTGTTTAATATCTTTTGCAGTAACATTAACAAGAAAACTTTCGGGAGGGTATGGATTAATTCCGAGATTTTCAAGTTCTTGTAGTTTTTGTCTTCTAATAATTTCTTGTTCGCTGAGTGGTTTTTCTGTCATCATAGGATGCTAACAATTAAATCAACTTGCAAAGGTGTAAATTTTTTTATTGATTAGCAATGGTTTGTTAATAGGATAAGCATTTGAAGAATAATAGAAAAGACACTCTAACAATGAGTGCCTTTTCTATCAGCTCCTCAGGCAGGGCTCGAACCTGCGACCCCATGATTAACAGTCATGTGCTCTAACCAGCTGAGCTACTGAGGAATGTTTAAACAGGGTGCAAAGATGATAAATTTTTTATATTCCAACAAAATTTTATTTGTATCAAATGAACATAAAAGAGCACCTACTTGTGATGTTTTGCATACATTTCCGCATGCTATTTTTGTATGAAATACATTCAGATATATGTGAGTTTGTTTATGATTTTTTTTTCTGCTTGCCATTCTAAAAAAACAGTCAGTATTTCGTCAGATAAGAATACGAATTATATACAAGTTAAAAATATTTTATGGTTGTCTGACAAAGAAATGCAAATGCCTTTGTATGCATTTATTGTAGAATGGTATGGAGTGCCTTACAAATATGGAACGTGCACGAAGAATGGAACAGATTGTTCGGGCTTTGTGAATATATTGTATCAAAAATTGTACAATCAATCCTTATCAAGAAGCGCAGATGAGATGTACTACAAGGATTGTAAAAAAATAAGTATAGAGGAAGTCAAAGAAGGAGATTTAGTATTCTTTCAATTAGATAGTAAAAAAATATCGCATGTAGGTGTGTGTTTAAGACAGCATAAGTTTGTGCATGCTTCTACTAAAAAAGGGGTAATGATAAGCGACTTGAATGAACCGTACTTTCAAAAATGTTTTTTTGCGTTTGGAAGAGTTCAAAGATAAAAATTTACTTACTTTTGCGGTAAAATATATTATGAAAAATCATGAAATAGATTACAAATTATATGGAGAAGAACTACAATGTGTAGAAATTGTGTTAGATCCTAATGAGACGGTAGTAGCAGAGCCGGGCAGTTTAATGTATATGGACGATGGAATTAAGATGGAAACGCTTTTTGGAGATGGGTCTCAGCAGTCCTTTTTGGGTAAATTATTTACAGCCGGCAAACGGTTAATTACGGGTGAAAGCTTGTTTATTACAGCATATACAAATGTTTCATCAGAGCGGAAACAAGTTACTTTTGCCGCCCCTTATACAGGAAGAATTATTCCTATCAATTTAATGCAGTACAATGAGAAAATCATTTGCCAAAAGGATAGTTTTTTATGTGCAGCAAAGGGAGTGAGTATTGGAATAGAATTTCAAAAAAAATTAGGCGTAGGTTTATTTGGAGGAGAGGGCTTTATTATGCAAAAATTAGAGGGTGACGGTATGGCATTTATGCATTCAGGTGGTTATATTATTCACAAAACATTAGCACCAGGAGAATTGATAAAAGTAGATACAGGTTGTATAGTGGCGTTTACTGGTATGGTAGATTATGATATACAATTTGTAGGTGGTATTAAAAACACTTTGTTTGGAGGCGAAGGTGTATTTTTTGCAGTATTGAAAGGTCCAGGAGAAATATGGCTGCAATCTT
>DAHXOV010000355.1 GCA_027364695.1 bacterium | reverse complement strand
CCCATAGGTCCATTCCACAATATACTTTTACTGAATTGTAAAACATATTTGAACAATTCTATACTTTTTGGACCAATATCCAAGCCTATAAAGTTTTCGGGGATAGATTCAATATTGCAGGTTGTTTTGTCTGGTGTATCAGCAAATTCTTTGGCACACAGCACATCGGTGGGAAGATATATTTTGATATTTCTAATTTCCTTTAAATTTCTTAGTTCTACTTCACTCAGAAAGTCTAATGCAGTGATGAGGTGATCGCTTTCACAAAGGGATGTACCGATATTCCCACCCTTAGCTTTAATAAAAGTAAAAGCCATAGCCCCGCCAATAATAATATTATCCGCTACATTCAAAAGGGATTGTAGCACTTTTATTTTATCACTTACCTTAGAGCCACCAATGACAGCAGTAAATGGTTTCTGAGGATGATGTAACATTCTCCTTAAGTTTTCAACTTCGCTCGCCATAAGGTATCCAAAACATTTTTTATTCTGAGCAAAAAGTTGTGCGATGATGGTTGTAGAGGCGTGTGCCCTATGAGCGGTACCAAATGCGTCATTGACATAAAAAGTACCATGTCTAGATAATTTTTCAGCAAAAGATCTGTCTCCTTTTTCTTCTTCAGGGTAAAATCTAAGATTTTCTAACAATAGCACTTCACCTGGTTGTAAGGATGCTGATAGATCAAAAACATAAGAAGAAATACAATCATCAGCAAATTTTATTTTTTGTCCGAGGTGCTTTTCAATGGTAGAAACAGTGTGGTATAGAGAATACTTGTTTTCTTTTGTTCCTTTTGGTCTGCCAAGGTGAGACATGAGTATTACAGATCCTCCATCATTCAATATTTTTTTGATGGTAGGGAGTGCTGATTTTATTCTGGTATCGTCTGTTACTGATAAAGTAGATTTATCTATTGGCACATTAAAATCCACGCGTACCAATACTTTTTCGTTCCTAAAGTTGAAATGCTGAATGGTTTTCATAGAAAAAGTTTGTGCAAATATAGACGAATTATTTTTATTATGACTCTAAATCATACAGATAACTGGTGTAAATTTATTATCATTGCGGCTATGTTTGAAAAAATAAAACAATCTACTTTTGATAAGTTGTGGATAGGAATGCTATTAGGTCTCCTGATTCCTTTTACTACCTTTGTTTTGTTTTGGCTGTTGAAGTACTACTACATCAGTTTTCCATTTCGCTTTATATGGTTTTTAAAATTAGGCGGTATGTGGGATGGTGTAGTTAAGCTGTGTGTGCTTACAAATTTGTTGCCTTTTTACTTGTCTTTAAATAAGCATAAGAATAGATTAGCTGCAGGAATACTAGCATCTACAATGCTCTTTGTGTTTTACATTATTTATTTGATGTATTTCGGAGAAAATGAATAATCACATAAAGCAATAGAATGAAGTATTTTGTTATAGCTGGCGACCCATCGGGAGACTTACATAGTTCTAATTTTTTGAGAGCGTTGTTACGAATAGATAAAAATGCAAGTGTTGATTTTGTTGGTGGAAAGAAAATGGCAGACGTGTTAGAAAAAAACCCTTTAATTCCCCTGGAAAGAACTGCTTTTATGGGCTTTATAGATGTATTGAAGAATCTGAGGTTGATATTGCAAAATTTTCGTATTGTAAAAAAACATTTGTTGAAAAATAAATACGATGTTGTCATACTGGTAGATTATCCTGGGTTTAATTTAAAAATGGCAAAATGGTGTAAGCAAAATAAAATGAAAGTATATTACTACATATCACCAACAGTATGGGCTTGGAAAGAAAACAGAATACATACCATCATACAATATGTAGATAAATTATTTACGATTATTCCATTTGAAACAGAATTCTATAGAAGATATAACTATAATGTAGAATTTGTTGGACATCCATTGTTAGATATTATCCATGCATCAAAGGATTCTATTCAACGAGATGAGTTTATACAGAAATATCATTTACCCAATAAAAAATTCATTGCTTTATTACCTGGAAGTAGGTTGCAAGAAATAAAATCTATTCTGCCTATAATGCTGAGTGTAACAGAATATTTTAAGGAATATCATTTTCTGATTGCTGGTTTATCCCACTTTTCAAAAAATATCTATGACCAATATCTATCAAACAATGTAAGTATAATACACGATGATACTTATTCAGTATTAAAATTCTCTGATGCAGGAATCATTAAATCAGGAACTTCTACTATGGAAGCGGCTTTGTTCAACTTGCCACAGGTAGTATGTTACAAAGGGGGACATCTATCTTATTACATTGCTAAAATGTTAATCAGAAATATAAAATACATCAGCATGGTAAATTTAATCATGGAGAAAGAAGTAGTAAAAGAATTAATACAAAATGAATTTAATCCAAAAAACTTAAAAACAGCTTTAGAAGACATTCTACTTGATAATGAAAATATAACCAGAATAAAAGCAGAGTATAAAAAACTACGAGAGAAATTAGGTGGTTCGGGCGCATCAAAAAAATTAGCAGAAAAAATTTATTTATCACTCAATGAAAATTAAAAATGTATTTAAGTACTAAAATATACATTTGCATTACAATATTTTTTTTTCATTCGCTGTTTGCCCAGGAATTAGTAAATATTGGTATTTTATCTTCCTATAACTTGACAAGTATAAAAGTTTTTTTTCAAACAGCATACTCTGCACAGTTTGATAATAATACAGAATTATGGAAATTAAATCCACAACAGTTTTACCAAATAGAGGTTATTCAAGATTCTTTGGTGCTATTGAATAATATAGATGGCAAGCAATTCAAAGCAAAAAATATTTATTTCTATTCACCTGATATTTATATTTCGGAATTTTCCATTATTAACCATTCAAAAAAAAGCAGAACATATAAAGGTAACTTTAAAGTAAGCGCCCTATCAGGAAAATTATCATTGGTCAATGTCCTGAATCTGGATGATTATGTGTGTGGTGTAGTAAGCGCAGAAGTAGGAAAAGACAGGCATCCTGAATTTTATAAAGCACAAGCTGTATTAGTGAGGACTTATGCCCTATCACATCTGAACAAACATATTACTGAAGGTTTTAATTTGTGTGATGAAGTACATTGTCAGGTATATTATGGAGATTGCTTAGCCCCCCCTATTAAGGAAGCGGTGGCTTCTACACATAACATCGTAATTATAGATAAAGAATTAAACTTGATAGTAGCAGCTTTTCACAGCAATAGCGGAGGACAAACAGTCAACTCAGAAGATATATGGGGCAGTAAAAAAGATTATTTAAGAAGCGTTCAAGATACCTTTAGTATAGGTATGCCAAGCTACAAATGGAAAAAAAAAATAAGCTTAGAAGAATGGAAAAACTACCTAAAAAAATACAAGTATCCTACAGAAGATGAAAAAGCAATGAATTATATCCTGAATTTCAAACAGTACAATAGAAGCATCTACATACAATACAATAGCGTCAAAATCCCGCTCAAAAGTATACGAGAAGAATTAAAGTTGATGTCCACTTTGTTTGATATAGAACTCAATGAGACAAAGGATAGTATTATTTTTTATGGACGAGGATTTGGGCACGGTGTAGGGCTTTCACAAGAAGGCGCAATGAAAATGGCTAAATTAGGTTTTGAATTTAAACAAATGATTGAGTTTTATTATCAAAACATCACACTCATTGATCTAAAGAAATTGAATTTTTTTAGAGATGAATAACCTCACCATAGGCAGCAGCAGCAGCTTCCATAATAGCCTCACTGATAGTAGGATGTGGATGTACAGTTTTTATCAATTCATGTCCTGTAGTTTCTAATTTTCTCACAGCTACCAGCTCTGCAATCATTTCAGTTACATTGTATCCTATTAAATGAGCACCCAATAATTCACCATATTTGGCATCAAAAATAAGTTTTACAAAGCCGTCGGGGGCGCCTGATGCTTTTGCCTTTCCTGACGCAGTAAAAGGAAACTTTCCTGTTTTAATTTCATAGCCGGCTTCTTTCGCCTTTTTCTCTGTATATCCTACAGATGCTACTTCAGGCGATGTATAGGTACATGCAGGAATATTGTTGTAATCCAACGGATCTGCATGCAGTCCTTTGATTTTTTCCACACAAATAATTCCTTCTGCACTGGCTACATGTGCAAGTGCTTGACCACCCACACAATCTCCTATAGCATAATAACCAGGGACATTGGTTTTGTAATATTGATCTACTACAATTTTCCCTTTGTCGTCCGTCTTAATACCTGTTTCTTCCAATCCAATACCTTTTATATTGGCTTGTATGCCCACTGCCGAGAGTACAATATCGGCTTCTTTGCTAATACTACCAGAGGAAGTTTTTATCGTAGCAATGCATTTGTTGTTTTTAATATCTATCTTTTCCACAGAAGCACTGGTCATTATTTCCATTCCGATTTTCTTGAACGATTTTTCCAATTGTTTTGATACTTCTTCATCTTCTAATGGAACTATATCAGGCATAAATTCTACCAATGTAAGCTGTGTGCCCATAGTGGCATAAAAG
This sequence comes from bacterium, assembly GCA_027364695.1. Taxonomy (GTDB): domain Bacteria; phylum Bacteroidota; class Bacteroidia; order B-17B0; family Aurantibacillaceae; genus BPGX01. The sequence continues at coordinate 545 of DAHXOV010000355.1, read as the reverse complement.
TAAGCAAACTCACTACCAATAGCACCAGAACCCACTATGATCATTGATTTGGGCTGATCTTTTAATGTCAATGCTTCTCTATAACCAATGATATGTTTGCCATCCTGGGGTAAGTTGGGTAATTGCCTGGAACTCGCTCCTACAGCAATAATAATATGTTGTGCAGAATATGTTTGTGTACCTCCCTTTTTCAATTGAACCTCTACTTTTTTACCGGGTTTTACCTTGGCAGTACCATCAATAACATCAATTTTATTTTTTTTCATTAAGAACTGTACACCTTTGCTCATACTGTCTGCTACATCTCTACTTCTTTTAACTACAGCAGGAAAGTCAGCCTTAATATTTTCCGCAGCAATACCATAATCTTTGGCATGCTTTAAATATTCAAACACTTGGGCACTTTTTAATAATGCCTTCGTAGGAATACATCCCCAATTCAAACATACTCCGCCCAATGCTTCTTTTTCTACTACAGCAGTTTTCAGTCCTAATTGCGATGCTCTAATCGCAGTAATATATCCGCCTGGACCACTTCCTATTAC
>DAHXOV010000338.1 GCA_027364695.1 bacterium | reverse complement strand
CCTCAAAAATTAATATTATGATATATAGAAATCTCCTTTGTTTATTCTTAGTGGTATTCCCATATATTAAAGATTTAAGCCAAACTTTCCGTTCAGGATTTGACAATTATGAGAGCGGTGCAGGAGGTGCGTTTGGGCAAGGTTATTCTTATGATATAAATGTTTTATACCAAGGAGGATTTTTACTGAATGCAGAAGCTATTTACATGGATAGTTATTTAATGATGTTTAAAGCAACGAAAGATAAGCGGTATCTTGATAAATTCATTATCCATTCAAAACGAGTTCAGGAAAGAAGAGATGATAATATCACTATGCTCTCATTTAATCAACTTGAAGGATTCCCGGCATTATTTTATGATGAAAATGGGAACTTTGTTTGCCAAATTAATGGCGTTTCTCAAATCAGTCAAAATAATAAAGCATTGTCGGATTCCATAAAATCAAAGGCAATTTCACTTGAAGCATCTCCTCTTTTTATATTTACAAAAAATGAAAATAAAGGAAAAGGATGGATGAGTTCTGCGGAGTTCATTTGGAATAATAAAAGGAATGTCTCGCTTTCAACAGGGTTCTCTTATATAGATGTACAATATCGCAGTCCTCTTTTTGACTCACTTCATTATTCATTGCTTGGTGTTGACCCAGCTAATGGATATCAACCAGAGTGTAAAAATTGCAGAATAGAATCAGAAAGCAGGTGGTTTTTGCTGAAATTTGACTTGTATTACACATTTAACATTCAAAAATTTGCACTGGTAGTAGGCGGGGGTTTAAAAACAGGTTTAAGTAAAACTATCACTTCCATAGCAGATATTAATAACAATATTATTGCCTATAATGTTCCTTATAACTATCAAGACAAGAGCGACCATATTGACTTTTCTTTTTTAACAAACTTTTTTGTTGGTATGGATACGAAAATCTGTAAACGGATTTATTTTGGTCTTTATGCTTATTACGAATCTTTTTTTTACTATTTACCATTTGCTTCAGGTATAAAAGTAAATATGAAATATTATTTGCAAAAACATTAAATAAATCGTCATGAAGAAAATATTTTCCCTTCTTTTTATAGAAGCCATTATAGTTATCAGTGCTACAGGACAAACATTCCGTTCAGGATTTGATAAATATGAATTTGCAGCTGGCGGACAAGGAAAGGGTTTTTCCTATTACTCCAATGTGAGAAATCAACTTACAGCAGAAGGGGTTTATATGGAATCGTACCTTACCATGTTTAAAGCAACCAAAGACAAAAGAGATTTGGACAAGTTTATTATTCATTCAAAACGAGTTCAGGAAAGAAGAGATGATAATATTAAAAATATTGCATTATTACTCCAAACCCCAATGATGGAAGATTTATTCTTCAAATAAAAACTCCAGCAATTTTTGAAATAAAAGAAATTTCCATTTATAATTCAATCGGACAACTTGTTTATAAGACTACGACTGTTAATCTGCAATCTCATATTGACTTATCCTCTCAACCTAAAGGAGTTTATTTTATAAAAGTTCAATCCATAGACGACACCTTTGTTGACAAAGTAGTGATTCAGTAAATCGTTTCAAAATATCAAACACATTTGCAGCCATAGTTTTAAAGAAGATAATTTTTATTGGGCTGCAAAAGAGTTTGCCATTTTTTATCATCCTGCCAGCAGACAATTTCGGCAAAGCCGGTTGGCTATCGCTTCGCAAAATACAAAAAAGCCAAATTTTTCTACACACAAAAAAATTGTACAGCTAATTCATTTATCGTATCTTTACAAACTAATAAACTTTCTACCTTTGACCGACCAAAAAACCACCTTTGTGTTATGATTGCGACAGATGAATTATTGACGATAAAAGAAGCCAGCGAATGGGCAACAGCGTATCTCGGCAAGACAGTTACGC
>DAHXOV010000336.1 GCA_027364695.1 bacterium | reverse complement strand
GTGAAGAAGCGTTTAATTGTAACAGTAGCCATCATTGTCGGTGTCATTACTGCTTATTGTGGTCCAATAGCCTTAGTAGGAATGAGCATTCCTGTACTTATAAGAATAATCAGCGAAAAAGCAGATGTGCGACAGTGGCTTATTCATTCTTTTTTATTAGGAGGCATTGCTGTAATTGTTACAGATATAATTAACCAGTTTTTATTGAATGGTTCTGTACCTTTGAATATCCTTATATCGATGTGGGGTGTGCCATTGATGATTTGGATATTGGTGAAAAAACTGAAATGGTTGATGTATTAAAATTCTGTCTTTAATACAAAGAAATATTATAGCCTTGATTTCTTCAATTAAAATATTTAAACCTTTACAGGTTTCTTGCTTTCTTCTGTTGTTTTATCAAAATCCACCACTATTGGTGTAGAGATGCACAATGAAGAATAAGTACCAATAATTCTTCCTATCAACAATGCAAAAATAAATCCTCTGATACTTTCACCACCAAAGATAAATATCACTAACAATACAAAAAATACTGTCAATGAGGTCAGAATAGTACGACTTAAAGTGCTATTCAATGCATAATTAGTAAGAGTAATTCTCTCTTGTCCTTTCACATCATCTTTACCACTATCTGCCAAACGCTCTCTGATTCTGTCAAAGACAACAACGGTCTCAGTCATGGTATAGCCCATTACAGTTAATATAGCAGCAATAAAATCCTGTCCTATTTCTAACGAGAAAGGCATCAACTTGTCAAAAATCGCATAAAACGAAAGTACTACCAATACATCATGAAACAATGCTACTACCGAGCCCAAACCATATTGCCACTTCTTAAATCGGATGACGATATAAACAAACATTACCAAGGTAGAAAATAGAATAGCCCCATAAGCACCATATACAATATCTGTGGCAATAGTAGGACCTACTTTCTGCTGCTGCATTATTTCATATTTGATATGGAGCTTATTTAGTCCGGTCTGTAATGCCTGCTCTGCTTCTGTATCGGCAGTGGTAGAATGGTCTTCTACTTTATATGTTGTAGTTACTTTGATTTGGTTGGCATTCCCAATGGTCTTTACTTCTGGTGTTTCATTAAATACTTCCATCAAAGATTTTTTAATCTCTTCTGTATTGACATCTTTTTCAAATCTTATAGAATAAGTTCTTCCTCCCTTAAAGTCAACGCCTAAATTAAATCCACCATTTTTAAAGTAGAATATAATGCCAAGTGTAATAACAATGGAAGAAAGCAAATAATATAATTTTCTCCTTTCCACAAACCTGATATTTGTATTCTTGAATGCATTGCTGGTATAGGCATTATCAAAAGTAATCTCTTGTTTTTTACTGAGCATCCAGTCAAATACCAGTCTTGATAATAAAACGGCGGTGAATAAAGAAGAACCAATACCTATAAGTAATGTAGTGGCAAATCCTTGGACTGGTCCTGAACCAAAAGTCATCAGAATAACTGCTAATATGGCTAAAGTAGCATTCGAATCAATGATAGAAGACATAGCATGCCGATAACCCTCTGAAATAGCATTCGTAATGGACTTACCCTGCGCTAATTCCTCTCTTATTCTTTCAAATATAAGAATATTAGCATCTACTGCCAAGCCAATCGTTAATACAATACCTGCAATACCTGGTAAAGTGAGCACCGCTCCCAAAGAAGTAAGAATACCCATCATGAAGAACATGTTTACAACCAGCACGATATTTGCCACAATACCCGCTTTGTTGTAATACAGCACCATAAACAGCAATATCACAATTAAAGCAACGATAAAAGATATTAAACCTGATTGGATAGCTTCTTTTCCTAAAGTAGGACCTACAATATTTTCTTCTACAATACGAGCTGGAGCAGGGAGTTTTCCCGCGCTCAAAATAGCCACTAATGCATCTGCCTCTTCTGGTGTAAAGTCCCCTGTAATTTGAGATTGCCCACCGGATATTTCCGATTGCACTCTCGGAGCAGAATATACCATATTATCCATTGCTATAGCAATACAACGACCAGATTTATTGCCTTCCGGTTTATTGGCACGGGTAAGCAACTGCCATTTTTTTGCTGCCTCATTATTCATAGTCATACTAATGTAGGGATGCCCGCCGCTTCTCTGATCAAAATCTTTACGCGCACTTGTAATAATATCTCCGTAAAGGGCCGCTTTACCATTTTTATCTGTTACTTTAATGGCATAAAGTTCAAATGCTTCAATGCCCTTGTCTTTGTCCATCATTTTTGACTTGGCACTCCACATAAACTTCAACTTAGATGGAAAAACAGCTCTTACTTTGGGATGATTGAGCCAATAATTAACTTTTGTTGTATCTGATTTAAAAGCATAACCCACAATAGATCCAGGAGAATAATAGTATTGTTTCCCATCAGAATAAATATTCGGCTTTAATGGAGATATTTGAGAATATAAAGGGTATCTTTTTACAGCGTTTTGATAAGCTGTATCTTTTTTTGGCTGTTCAAGTGCAGCAGTGGGTTTAATAGAAGAGTCAGATAATTTACCGTCCTCTTTTTTTCCTTTAGTTGTATCCGATTTTACAATATTTATATTATTGTCTTTTGTGATGTTTGCAGTGTCTTTTTTTACTTCGGCAGTGTCCACTAACTGACGCAATTTTTCATTGGCTTTTTCAAGGTATTGGGCTATTTCGACATTTTCATAGGTTTCCCAAAATTCTAAGTTCGCTGTTCCTTGCAACAATTCCCTTACTCTTGCCTTGTCCTTCACACCAGGAAGTTCTACAATAATTCTACCCGTATTGCCCAGTGATCTGATGTTAGGTTGTGTAACACCAAATCTATCAATACGAGACCGAAGTTTTTTTTCAGCATTGGCAATAGCATCATCCACTTGTTCCTGAATAAAAGCAAGGGCTTGCTCATTGCTTGCATTGTAATCAATCTTACCCCTGTTTTCAGGAATTTGAAACAAAGGCGCTAGCTTACCATTAGGATTCAACTTTTGATATTCCTTATAAAATACAGTTACAAAATCATTGTTATTAACTTTTCCATACAGGTTTTGAGCATTGAGCAGTGCTTTTTGAAATGTAGGATCCTGCGAATTGTTTGTCAAATTTTTAATAATATCAGGGACAGACACTTCTAATGTTACATTCATTCCGCCCTTCAAATCCAAACCCAAATTAAGCTCTCTTCTTTTAATATCTTCATAAGTATAAGAAGTAATAAATAAATCATATACAGGTACTCTTTTTATAGAATCAAGATAATGCTCTGTTATATTATTTTTCACGGAATCAATAAACGACTGATAAGCCGATGCGTTATTTTTTGTTTTTTCTCTTGCTAATTTTTGATAGTGGGGAGAATTGGCTATTTGTTCTGCATATTCTTCTGCATCTTGTTCTACACTTCTTGTTTTCCATGTAAATGAAAGATAAAAAATACACGCTAATCCCATTAAAATACTAAATGCCTTAATTAAACCCTTGCTTTGCATAACGATAATGTTTTTTTAAATTGACTTTTCAAAAAAGAGCCGCAAGTATAGTGAAATAAATACTCATTCCAAAAATTTTTGGAGAACAACTTTTCTACTTTATGATTTTAATATATCCCTTGCTGGCATTCAGAATATGGCTGTTACGGGCTTTGCTTTCGCTTTGATAATCTCTGCTATGACACAGCTGTAATACCATCACTGAGGCCACAGAGTTATTTTTATCCAACAGAAAAAAATTCTCCCAAAGGAAAAATAGTTATTTGAACGATATCAAAAATCAACAGTTTACTCGTAAAAAGTTTGCATATAAGATAAATTTACTTTTATATTGCCGCCACAATGAAAAATATTCTACATATACTTATATTCAACCTGCTTATTTCTGCTGCTTTTTCTCAAAGTGCCGACGAAGAAATATTCTTTCCCGCAGATACTTCAAAAAAAATACATCTGCAAAAAAACACCGATGACGCACCATCTACCACATTCCTTGAACAGGATAACAACGAAGAAGAAGACCTTGAAAGCCAAAACGAAATATCCACTCTCTATGGCGATTTTGATAACCACGTAGTTCATCAATACAAATACAAAGAAGTATTTCAAATCCGTGACTCTCTCATTATTTCACTTGAAAAAGAAAAGTTTGTATTGCCATTCAACGGAAAAATAAATAGTCATTATGGATGGAGAAGATACCGACCCCATTACGGAACAGACATTGATCTCAACAAAGGAGACAGCATTAAAAGTACCTTTGATGGCATAGTTAGATACGCAAACAAAAAAGTAAAAGGCTATGGACAGGTCATCATCATCAGACATTTCAATGGCTTTGAAACAGTGTATGCCCATCTGTCCAAAATTCTCATAAGCCCCAATGACACAATAAAAGCAGGAGATCTTATTGGATTGGGTGGAAACTCTGGTCGCTCCACAGGACCTCATCTACACTTTGAAATAAGATGCCTCGGTGTACCCATTAACTCCGAAGATATTATTGATTATGAAAACCAATGCCTAAAAAATAATACATTTATACTCACCAAAAAAGATGCAGAAGAAACTTATAACCTTAGGTCTAAAAAATACTATCATATAGTCAAATCAAAAAGAATATATATCGTAAAACAAGGCGACACCCTTTCCAAAATTGCAAAAAAAACAGGCATTCCATTATCTGTCTTATTGAAAAAAAATAAACTGAAAAAAACATCTATAATCAAACCCGGCAGAAAAATATATTTATGAACATTGCACAAAAAACAAGCATTAAGCTATCTACCCTCGCTCACCACATCATCGGCTCCGAGATTATTAAAATAAACGGAGAAATCAAACAATTACAATCCAAAGGAATAAATGTGTTCAACCTTACCATTGGCGATTTTGATAGTAATATCTTTCCTATTCCCGACTTATTAAAAGAAGAAATTATCAAAGCATACCACAAAAATGAAACCAACTACCCACCCGCAGATGGCATTTTTCCACTAAGACAACAAGTATCTGCTTTGTTGAAAAGAAAATTAAAATTAGAATACAATGAAGAAGAAATACTTATAGCAGGCGGTGCC
>DAHXOV010000313.1 GCA_027364695.1 bacterium | reverse complement strand
TGGTAAGGTTTAACAGGCCTGTTAATGTTGCTTTGCCGCCTACAAAAATATTGTTGGTCATCGTTTTAACTCCGCCATTACGAAGTGAAAGATTGTAAAAGGTAGTGGGGGTGATTCCTCCTATATTTTGATTGGTTCCATCCATAAATACAGTGCCTGCATCGTTGGTAAATCCTGTATTGGTAGCATTATTGGCCCAATTACCATATACAAAAACACTGGCTGTTCCGACCGGGGTGATACTACCTGTTCCATTGGCGGTATAGTGTCCTGTTCCATTCGTGGCTACAAAAACACTGGCTGCATTGATGTATATTACACCTCTGTTGTCAATGCCCTGAGCAAATATAAAATGGCTACTCAATAATGTTATAAACAATATTGTGACATTTGTAAAGATGCTTCCTTTATAAATTGGAAAGAGCATCTCATTTATTTTTTTCATATCATTTATTTTGTTACAAAAATACATAAAATGCACTTGACTTGCAACATTTTTTGCTAAAAAGTAAAACTATTTATTGAAAAGTATTTTTTATTGAGTGAGTGGTATAATTTATTGAGTGAAGTAGGTAAATCAGTACGATGTAATTTATTCAGTAGCAATGGCTGCGCCATCTAAAATACAGAAGCGAGCGCGAAGCCAAAAACGTTAGCGAGGGAGCGCGTTCTGAGTGTATGGATAATAGAATTATGAGTAATATGCTGTTGAAGGTTTCTTTTTTATCTAACAATTTTGTATATTTGTCTAAAAAGCACAGTTAATGATAAAAAATAAAGGGAAGTTGATAATAAATTCTATAAATTTATAGACCTAAATAAAAAATGAAAAAAATGAGTAATATCACAGAAATGCCTGAAATCAAGAAAAAAGAAAAGAAAACATCTCAGAAAGAACAAAGCAAAAGTACTGATAAAATACAGGTAAAGGGAGGTAGTAAGAGCAAAGAATTTTCAGAGACTGAAATTTATGGGGCATTGAAAAGTTTTTTTGGATTTAATAATTTCAAAGGAAATCAAGAAGCGGTTATTAAGAGCGTGCTCAGAGGAGAGAATGCATTTGTTATTATGCCGACGGGTGGAGGAAAGTCCTTGTGTTATCAATTGCCTGCTATTTTAAGCGAAGGGACTGCGATTATTGTTTCGCCGCTGATTGCATTGATGAAGAATCAGGTGGATTTGGTGAGAGGTTTTAGTACGAATTCTAACATTGCACATTTTTTAAACTCTACATTGAATAAGACAGAAACTAAAAAAGTAAAGCAGGATGTGTTGAGTGGGAAGTGTAAACTGCTTTATGTAGCACCTGAGACATTAAATAAAGAAGATAATATTTCTTTTTTCAAAGAGTTTAAGGTGTCTTTTTTTGCGATAGATGAGGCACATTGTATTTCAGAATGGGGGCATGATTTTAGACCTGAATACAGAAAGATTCGCCCTATTGTAGATAAGTTGGGTAGTCCGTCTGTGATGGCATTGACGGCTACGGCTACGCCAAAAGTACAGCAGGATATCCAAAAGAATTTGGGAATGATGGATGCGCTGGTTTATAAGTCGTCATTTAATCGTCCTAATTTGTACTATGAGATAAGACCGAAAATCAGTGCTACCAAGCAAATTATATCATTTATCAAAAAGAATTCAGGGAAATCAGGTATTATATATTGTCTGAGTCGTAAGAAAACGGAAGAGATTGCGGAACATTTGCAAATCAACGGTATTCACGCTGCCGCCTATCATGCAGGGATGGAGGCAAAAGACAGAAGTAAGGTACAAGATAAATTTTTGAATGAGGAAATAGATGTGATAGTAGCAACGATTGCTTTTGGTATGGGGATTGATAAGCCCGATATTAGGTTTGTCATTCATTATGATATACCTAAGTCCTTAGAGGGATATTATCAGGAGACGGGGCGTGCAGGAAGAGATGGCGGGGAGGGGCATTGTTTGGCATTTTATAGTTATTATGATATTCAGAAGTTAGAAAAATTTATGAGAGATAAGCCAATTAGTGAGCAGGAAATAGCCAAACAGATGTTGCAGGAAACAGCAGCATTTGCAGAGACCTCTTCTTGTCGCAGAAGATATTTGTTACATTATTTTGGAGAGGCATTTGATGATGAGAACTGCAATAAAATGTGTGATAATTGTCGTCATCCTAAAGAAAAATTTGATGCGCAAGATGATTTGGCGCTTGTTCTGGAAAGTATTGTAGAGACAAAAGAAAAACACAAAGTAAAAGATATAGTGAATATACTTATTGGCAATATGACTACAACAGCGAGATCTTACAAGCATAATCAGTTAGAAATGTGGGGTAAAGGATTGGAAGATGATAAAGATGAAAAGTATTGGAATGCTATTATTCGTCAAGCCATTGTGAATGGTTTTTTGAAAAAAGAAATAGAAACATACGGCGTGCTTAAGTTGAGCGATCAGGGCAAAGAGTTTTTGGAAAAACCCTGTTCTGTGATGTTTACAAAAGATCAGGATTTTAGTGATGCAGAAAAAGATGATGATGATATTGCAATTTCATTAAAATCAGGGGCTACTGCTTTGGACGAAACCCTGTTTCATTTATTAAAAGATGAGGTAAGAAAAACAGCCAAACAGCAAAATATTCCACCCTATGTGGTATTTCAGGAAGGGTCCATTTCTGAAATGGCAACACAATACCCTATTACCACAGAAGAATTGTCAAAGATCAGCGGAGTAGGGCAGGGTAAAGCGATGAAGTTTGGCAAGCCCATTGTAGCTTTAATTAAAAAGTATGTGGAAGAAAACGAAATAGAAAGACCAACAG
>DAHXOV010000304.1 GCA_027364695.1 bacterium | reverse complement strand
ATCAAAAAAATATCCAACTAGTTCTCTTAAAATTAAATGAAGAGCCAAACAGAAAGGCACATTTTGTTTGCAGCATTTGTCTCATCTTCAAGCATCAGATATATTATTTTGATGGATATTTGTATGGTAGTATTGCCCATTGTCCAAAAGGAGAAAGAGGCTTTGGGTACGATCCTATTTTTATCCCTCATAACTTTCATCTCACATTAGCAGAGATCTCTTCTGAAATTAAAAATTCCATCTCTCACCGTTATCAGGCAATAGCAAAAATGAAAGGATTCTTATCAAAATGCAAACAATAAATAAAATACAGCCTTATTTGTTTTATCTTCTCGGGCTATTAACCCTTTTGCCTTTTATAGATGGATCTTCTGCTTTAGCATTAGGTATCATCTCCGGATATATTTTTGAAAAGCATTATGAACAAAAAAAGATAGATCAGGTGTCTCAGCAACTCCTGAAAATTTCTATTGTCTTAATCGGCTTCAGTATTAATGCCGTGGACGCAGTGAAAGCCTCCTCACAAAGTTTTTTAATTATATTATTCAGCATTCTTTTGACTTTTTCTCTGAGTTATTGGCTCTTTAAAAAAATAAGAATTGGTCCTAAGATTTGCTTCTTAATAGCCAGTGGTACTGCTATTTGTGGGGGGAGCGCCATTGCTGCGGTATCACCTGTTGTCAAAGCAAAAAACAAAGATATTTCTATGGCAATCATATCCATCTTTCTTCTCAATGCTATTGCCTTATTTATTTTTCCCGTTATTGGCAGGTATTCTGGTATGACAGACTTACAATTTGGGCTATGGTGCGCCATTGCCATTCATGATACCAGTTCTGTAGCAGGTGCTTCTGCTGAATTTTCTGGCAGTGCTTTTCAAATTGCTACCATAGTAAAATTAGCCCGTACATTATGGATAGTTCCACTCGTCTTTTTAGCCTCTTATTACTTCAAATATCAAAAAAGAAAAATCAATATTCCTCTGTTTATAATCCTTTTCATAGTAGCCATTCTCATTTCTACTTATCTATTCAATGATGCTATTAAATCAGCATTAAAATCTATTTCAAAGGAAATACTGGATGCAGCACTATTCCTTATTGGCTCTGCATTAAAGCCCAATAAAATGAAAAATTTCTTCTCAAAAACGTTTTTCTTTTCACTTATCTTATGGTTCATAATCAGTGTTATCCTGTTTTTTATTGTCAAAAATTATTATTAATTCCCCTTATCATAAATAAGTATTTTATCAAAGCATGCTATCTTTTTCTTTTCGTCTCTTGCAATTTAAATAAAAAATACGATAATAGCACGCGCTGTTCTTTACTCAAAATAATCTATACGCATCTGTACAATGTATGATTTTTTAATTAAAATAGAAAGTTTATACTTGTTATTTCCTGCTTCCATTGTACCATAAATAAATTGAGCATTGGGCGATAAAATATTATTTTGAATTAAAGTAAAACTTCGTATAGGATTTTTTTCAAAGAAAAATGATAAATTAGCCATACATTGCTCCTTACTCAACACATCTTCTTTATCCAATATTCTGACCACTACCTTTTCATCCAAATACTTGTATGTATCCTGATGCCTTCCACTTTTCAAAGCATTACTTATTTCTTCTCCTATATCTGCAAAGGATAAAATACAAAATAAAAATATAGATAAAATTACTTTCATTTGGGCAATAAAATTATGAAATAAATGAAAATAGCCTTGGTTTTAATTGATAATGTCTCATCTTCTTCTATTCAAAAGATTATCAATGAGTATGAAGAGAGATTAAAACATTATTGTCGCTTTGAGCTTGTAACAATTATTATGCCAAAAAATGTTAGGTATAAAAGCATTCAAGAACAAAAGGACGCCGAACAAAAAAGGATATTTCAACAATTAAAAAGCAATGATTATATCGTCTTATTAGATGAGAAAGGCCAAGCATTTACTTCTGTGGAATTTAGTCAATGGCTGCAAAAATCTATCAATACTCATAAGCGCATTGTTTTCATCATCGGTGGACCCTATGGTGTATCAGAACAACTTAAAACCCGTGCCTCTCAAATAATCAGTTTATCTAAAATGACTTTCTCTCACGAAATCATTAGAGTTCTCTTTTTAGAACAAGTCTATCGTGCTTTTACTATTCTAAATGGACAGAAATACCACCACGAATAGTTACTTGTAGATGGAGAATTAAAATTTTTGTGTATCTTGTAAATTGTTACATTGAACCATGTACCTCAATCCTTTTTAATATCCAAAGTTGTAATAAACCTGTATGGCAGTAATGCATCTTCTCCTGCATAATCCACACCTATTCTTGGACATGCTTGTATTTTATTCTCATCTATTGAAATATTTTCGTCTGTTATCCATAGTATATTTCCGAGTAAACTGATTGCATTCAATGATTTATCTATGCCCAATGCTTTTGTTACCTTTCCTGGTCCATTTAATATACCTTTATTCATTGACTTTTCGGAGATTCTATCAAAAACGTATTCCTTTCCGTCATAAGGCAAAATCGCTCTTATGAGCACTGCATCAGGAATATATTTTTTGTTAGTGATTACATTGAACAGATAATGCATTCCATAGCAAAAATAGACATAGCTTATTCCACCTCTTTCATACATTATTTTATTTCGCTCTGTTTTTCTACCTCCATAAGCATGGCATGCTTTGTCGTATATTCCATTGTATGCTTCTGTTTCTACTATAATGCCAGATGTTAACTTGCCATTGATTTTAGTAATTAGAATTTTTCCTAACAAGTCCTTGGCTATCTGTACTACATTTTCTCTCAGATAAAAATCCTTTTTAAGTTTCATAAGTAAGCGATGGGTATAGAATAAAAACTTACCAATTATTCTTATAGTAATTCTATGATTGGATTTTTAAATGACAAGATTCTTTTTATTTTGCCTTTTCTGCTATTTGTTTTGCGATATAATTTTTTATCCACTCTGTGGTAACAGAACCAGGTCTTTCTATTGGGAAGCCGAGCGCTCTATCCCATACCAAACTTGCCAATACGCCCAAGGCACGAGATACGCCAAACAATGCGGTATAATATTCATACTCAAACATACCATAGTGTACCAATAATGCTCCAGAATGCGCATCTACATTGGGCCATGGGTTTTTAATTTTTCCTGTGGCTTCCAAAATAGGGGGTGCTACTTCATATATCATTTGTATTATTTCACAAATATCATCTTTCTTAATATAGTTCTTGTAAAATTCTTGCTGAGCTGTAAATCTGGGGTCTGTTTTTCTCAATACAGCATGTCCATATCCCGGTACGACCTTCCCTTCTGCCAATGTTTTTTTGATGTACTCTGCAATTTGCTTTTTTGTAGGTAAGCCACCACCTAAATTTTCTTTGAGCTGGAATATCCATTTAATTACTTCTTGGTTGGCTAATCCATGCAAGGGTCCGGCTAGTCCATTCAAGCCTGCTGCC
>DAHXOV010000290.1 GCA_027364695.1 bacterium | reverse complement strand
TTCAAAACATCGTCAGCATCGGTTACTTTGAGTTCTGTTCTATGGTCATTTACCATTTTATAGGGGTGTAAAACATAACTCCGTATTTGAGATCCCCATTCTATTTTCATTTTAGAGTTTTCTATTTTTTCTCTGGCTTCATTTCTTTTACGCATCTCCATTTCATACAATTGAGATTGCAGCATTTGCATGGCTCTCTCTCTATTGGCTAATTGTGTCCGCTCTACCTGACATACCACTGTTATACCTGTGGGCTTGTGATAAATCTGAACTTTTGTTTCCACTTTATTTACATTTTGTCCACCTGCGCCGCCACTTCTGGAGGTAGTAATTTCAATATCATTAGAATGTATTTGAATATCAATTGTATCATCCATAAGTGGATAAACAAACACCGATGCAAAGGAGGTATGTCTTTTTGCATTGGCATCAAAAGGACTGATGCGTACCAACCTATGCACTCCATTTTCAGGCCTTAATAAGCCATAAGCATAAGGACCATCCATCTGAATAGAGGCAGACTTAATGCCAGTTACATCGCCCAAATTAATATCTAATTCCATTATCTTAAATCCATGCTTGCTTGCCCACATTTCATACATTCTTAAAAGCATAGAAGACCAATCACAACTCTCGGTACCTCCAGCGCCTGCGTTGATTTCTAATACGCACGACAAGCTATCTTCAGGAGAAGTAAGTGTATTTTTAAGTTCAAATTCTTCTATGATGGTTTTAACTTTTTCATATTCTTCTGTGATTTCTTTTTCCTCTACTTCACCGTTTTTGTAAAAATCGTACAACACTTCTAGGTCAGCCAATGACCCTTCTCCCTGTTCTATGTTTTTAATTTTGTCTTTCTGGAGTTCTAATTCTTTCAATAAATGTTTAGCATTTATTGGATTATTCCACAAATCGGGAGCAGCTGTTTTTTCTTCCAGTTCGTTGATTTTTAATTTTAGCTTATCCTTGTCAAAGAAACCTCCTCAGAGCGGCTGCTCTTTCCATCAACTCTTGAATACTGTTATAGGAAAACATAAATTTTTTTAAATGATTATTGTGTTACAGATCTGGAAATGACTATTCTTTGTACCTCTGATGTCCCTTCATATATTTGGGTAATCTTGGCATCTCTCATCAATCTTTCCACATGGTATTCTTTTACATATCCATATCCACCATGAACCTGCACTGCTTCTGTTGTAACCCACATGGCTGTTTCAGACGCATAAAGTTTTGCCATAGCACTTTCTTTGTCAAAGGGTAATCCCCGGTCCCTCAAATAAGCAGCACGCAATACCAATAATTTTGCAGCCTCTATCCGTGTAGCCATGTCTGCCAATTTGAATGCTATAGCCTGATGTTTGTATATCTCTTTACCAAAGGCTTTTCTTTGTTTTGCATATTCTTTGGCTAATTCGTATGCCCCAGAAGCAATGCCTAATGCTTGTGCTGCAATGCCAATTCTACCTCCAGACAATGTTTTCATAGCAAATTTAAAACCAAAACCATCCTCGCCTATTCTGTTGGCTTTAGGTATTTTTACATGACTAAACATCAATGAGTGTGTATCGCTGGCTCTTATACCCATTTTATTCTCTTTGGGTCCTATCATAAACCCATCCATACCTTTTTCTACTATCAGACAGTTAATGCCATTATGTCCTTTTTCTTTATCCGTTTGTGCTATTACAAGGTACACCGATGCGCTATTACCATTTGTAATCCAGTTTTTTACGCCATTCAATAAATAATAATCTCCTTTATCTTCTGCTGTTGTTTTTTGAGAAGTAGCATCACTTCCTGCCTCAGGCTCAGATAAACAAAATGCCCCTATTATCTCTCCTTTTGCTAAAGGAATAAGATATTTTTGTTTTTGTTCTTCTGTACCGTATTTGTCAAGTCCCCAGCAAACCAAAGAATTATTTACACTCATTATGACGCTACAGGAGGCATCTACTTTTGATATTTCTTCCATTGCCAGTACGTATGAAATGGTGTCCAAACCAGCGCCTCCATATTTTGGATTTACCATCATTCCAAGAAATCCAAGTTCTGCCATTCGTTTCACATGTTCAGTAGGAAATTGTTGCTTTTCATCTCTTTCAATAACGCCCGGCTTTAATTCATTTTGAGCGAAATCTCTTGCCATCTTTTGAATCATCAAATGTTCTTCTGTTAATTCAAAATTCATAATTATATGTTTTTTTAGATTGATTTTAGTGTTCTTTTATTTTTTCAGATGCTTTGAGTGGGTTTTTGCTAATTTCTTTGTATAATTTTCTGTTATTAAAAATATCTATTGCAGCATAAATAGCGCTTAGCATAGATTGATGATGCGCACAAAAGTTTTGGGCAATATCATAAGCAGGACCATGGTCCGGGCTGGTTCTGATAACAGAAAGTCCTGCAGTAAAATTTACACCTGTTTCAAATTCCAACATCTTAAAAGGAATCAGTGCTTGGTCATGATACATGGCTAATACGGCGTCAAATTTTTTATACAAGTATTTTCCAAAAAAAGCGTCAGAAGCAAAAGGACCATACACTAAAGCATCTTTTGCCTCTTGAAAAGATTGTATGGCGGGTACAACGATTTCGTTCTCTTCATTGCCTAATAAGTCATTTTCGCCTGCATGTGGATTTAATGATAATACCGCAATTTTTGGTAACCGTATCTGAAAATCCTGCAATAATGATTGTTTTAATAAATTTATTTTGTCAATAAGCAGATCTTTAGTAATTAATTTGGAAACATTACTCAGGGGGGTATGTACAGTTGCTAAGGCAATTTTAATATCCTTACCTAAAAAGAACATCAATGCTTTCTCTTTGGCTTTCCATGCAATATACTCCGTATGCCCACGAAATTCTTCTCTCAGTTTTTGAATGAAGTATTTATTCAAAGGGGCGGTTACTAAAGCGTGAATTTGTTTGGAAACAAGCGCCTGAACGCCAACCTCTAAAGATATGAAAGCATATTGCGCAGACTCTGCTGTAGGCTGACCCAAATCAATAGGCACTTCTTCCTCATAACAAATAAAAACATTTACTTTTTTAGGATTAATTTGAGAAAAATTTTTGATGGGATGAAAATTAAAATCGTTCATCTGAAGCGCTTTCTTGAAATAGGTAATCGTCTTTTGAGAACTGAAAATAACAGGAGTGCATATATCTAATAGCTCATTATTATGAACCGATTTAAGAATCACTTCGGGACCTATACCATTTATATCTCCCTGCGAAATACCAACAATGGGTTTGAATTTTATCATAGCCGCAAAACTACAATTAAATTAGTAAATATACAAAAGTAACTAAAATCGCTGAGACAAACATTACACCTATTTATCTATAAATCCTCCTCCTACCAAATCATCTCCCTCATAAAATACTGCACTTTGCCCTGGCGCAACAGCATACACTGGCTTATGAAAAATAATTTCCAAATACACATCATCTATACGTTGTATGGTGGCCATTTGACCTGCATCCTTGTACCTTATTTTTACCAATGTCTGAAAGTTATCAGGCAATACATCATACTTAATTAAATTAGCATCTCTCACCCTCACAATTTGCTGCGCAAGATCTTCTTTGTCTGCAAGTATAATTTCATTTTTATCAGGAACAATTTCTTTTACATACACAGAATAACCCAATGCTACTTCCAATCCCTTTCGTTGTCCGATAGTATAAAAAGGATGTCCTTTATGCTTGCCTACTACACGACCTTGATAGATAAAATTTCCCTCTCCTGCTTTTTCAGATAAATCAGGAAGTCTATTTACCAAAAACTTTCTGTAATCATTATCTGGAATGAAACAAATATCATAACTTTCGTGTTTTTTTGTCAAATACTCAAATCCCTCATTTTTTGCAATTTCTCTTACTTCTGGTTTAGTATAATCAGATAAAGGAAAAATAGTTCGTGATAACACAGCTTGTTCTAACCCCCACAATACATAAGTTTGATCTTTGTTTGTATCCTTCCCTTTAGAAATAACGTATCTCCCATTTTCAAAACGAATTTTAGAATAATGACCTGTCGCAATATATTCGCAGTCCAACATATCAGCCCTTCTTAACAAAGCATCCCATTTAATGTATGTATTACACAAAACACATGGATTAGGCGTTCGCCCCACAAGATACTCATCCACAAAATTACTAATGATTTTATCCGAAAACTCTTCTCTTATATCCAATACATAGTGCGGAAAGCCCAACCTGACAGCCACTATGCGTGCATCATTGATACTATCCAAACTACAACACCCTGTTTCTTTACCATTTACTTTTGAACTCTCGTAATCCCATGTTTTCATTGTAATGCCCACCAAATCATATCCCTGCTGCTTCAATAGCAAGGCGGCAATAGAACTGTCAATACCTCCACTCATTGCCACAAGCACCTTTCCTTTCTTATTTTTTATATCTCTCATTGCCATGTATTAAAACTCACTTCCTTTTCCTGTACCAGTCAGACACAACTTGCCCATTCAAATGATTATTATTAATCAATATCAGTTTATTTTTTTCATTTTCAAAATAAACCCCTCCAAAAATAGACAACACCTCTTCCTCGTCAATAAGCAAAGATGGCATTAATGCCTCTACTTGAAAATGTTTGCCCACAAAACCAGTATCAAACTTCCCTGAAATAAAATCAGAATGTTGCAACACAAACTTACAAAAATCCAAAGTTGTCTCAACTCCCACTATTTTATATTCATCAATGGCTCTGAGCATCTTTTCAATAGCAGCATTTCTGTCTTTAGCATGCACAATCAGCTTGGCTATCATCGGATCATAGTAAATAGGAATTTCCATCCCCTCTTCATACCCATCATCCACCCTTATCCCATGCCCCTGCGGACTTCTATACATCAACAATTTCCCAACATCAGGCAAAAAACTATTAAAAGGATCTTCCGCACTCACACGCACCTCAATAGAATGACCATTAAGCTTTAAATCATCTTGCTTAAAAGACAAAGGCTCACCCATAGCTATTCTGATTTGTTCCTTTACTAAATCTATGCCCGTGATCATTTCCGTTACAGGATGCTCTACTTGCAATCTCGCATTCACTTCCAAAAAATAAAAATTTCTATCTTTATCTACCAAAAATTCCACCGTCACCGCATTGTAATACCCTACTGCTTTTGCTAATGCCACCGCACATTCCCCCATTCTCTTTCTCAACGCATCGCTCACCGCTGCAGAGGGCGCCTCTTCTATCACTTTTTGATGCCTTCTTTGGATAGAACACTCTCGTTCAAACAAATACACCACATTGCCATATTGATCCCCTAAAATTTGCACCTCTATATGCTTCGGTTCATCAGCATATTTCTCAATGAACACCGCATCATTGCCAAACGCCGATAATGCCTCAC
>DAHXOV010000285.1 GCA_027364695.1 bacterium | reverse complement strand
ATACCAGATGGCTCATTTATCCAACAACTCAGAAAACGATGCGACGAAACAGGAACACTGTTGGTATTTGATGAGATTCAAACAGGATTTGGCAGAACAGGTCAGCTATTTGCATTTGAACACTTTAATGTTATACCAGATATTCTTGTACTTGGAAAATCTATGGGCGGTGGATTGCCCATTGGGGCTTTTATCACAGATAAAAATACCATGGAGGTATTTGCCAACCATCCATTAGGACACTTGACTACTTTTGGAGGCAATGCAGTATGTGTGGCTGCGGCATTGGCAAATTTGAGAGTAATACTTGACAATCAACTGATGAACAATGCCATACAAATAGAAAAAACACTTCAAGAAAAATTACAGCACGCTTCTATTCAGTCTGTCCGAGTAAAAGGGGCTATGGGGGCTATAGAATTAAAAAACCATCAGCAGGTGGTGCGAGTAATAGAAAAATGCTTAACCAAAGGGCTGATAGTGGATTGGTTTTTATTCGCTCCTCATTGCATTCGCATAGCCCCCCCTTTGATTATTGACAGTGCCGAACTTCATCAAGGTATTCAAATTTTATTGGATTCTTTATCTAATGAATAAAACAAAAAAAACATATATTTTTCTAATAACTTTTTGTTGCAGTATCCACATTGTAACTTCACAAATACGCTATGTTTCAGACAGTAGCTACTTTCAAAAAGTAAATTCTTTTTATTTTATCAGCGATAGTACAGAAAACACATATCAATTCATAGATACTTCCATTGTTCATTTTCAAAATTCTTTACCTTTTTATTTTAATGGACAAATCGGAGCACCACAGCCCAATTATTTATTACTTTATCAGGATGTTGAAATAGGCAGCCGCATACTCGGTGTATATTATCCTGATATTTTAGATCGGAAACACCTGAATGTTTATCGTACAAAAGGATTTTATTCTCAATTAGAGGGAATTGCAGGAAGCAAGAATGAACAGCATTTTAGAGCGTTTTTTACATCTCCAATAAAGCAAAAACATCACATTAATTTTTATTTAAGAAGAACTACTAATACTGGATTTTATCAAAATCAAAAAGCAAGTGTTACTAATTTATTCATAGACTATCATTTATTTGGCAGAAAAAAAATATCAATGGATGCAAGTATTTTGTTGAATTACATCAAACATCAGGAAAATGGTGGAATTACGAAAGATACACTCTCTTACAATGATTTGTTCTTAGACAAACTTCTCATTTCTGTTGCTTTATCTGATGCAAAAAAAAATATACAATCTCATACATTGCAATATCATCTAAATTATTTGATAAGCAAGAATGAGCACCGATCGCACGCGCTTTCTTTATCTACCTCGGCAGAAAAAAAAGTGTTTCAATATCAAGACAATTATCCTTTATCAGGATATTATCAATTTGTTTTTATAGATACGCTCAAAACCAATGATAGTTTGGGGTCCTTAAAAATAGATATACCCTTATCTTATACTTACAAATACAAGAAAGATATTTTTCAATTGTCTTATCATTATCAATGGAATAAAATACATTTGTATCAAGATAGCATTTTTCAAAATCATTTCTTAGAGGGTATAGCAAATACATACTTTCAATTTTCCCCATCTTTCCGTGCAAAAAACACTTATGAGTTGAAATATATCGTATTTGGCACGCAGCAAGCTAATTATTTCGCAAACATTTTGTTAGAATTACAATATAAAAAATTAAGTTCTTATTTATCTTTTCAATCTATCCGCCAATCGCCTACATTTCAGGAGAACTTTTGGTATAGTAATCATTTTATATGGCGGAATCAATTTAAAGACGTGCTTACT
This sequence comes from bacterium, assembly GCA_027364695.1. Lineage (GTDB taxonomy): Bacteria > Bacteroidota > Bacteroidia > B-17B0 > Aurantibacillaceae > BPGX01. The sequence goes on along the minus strand of DAHXOV010000285.1, from coordinate 2,079 downwards.
CGTTCATTTTCTACTGTACTTGATTATGCCTCTTTTATCAAACTTTCCTATCGTTTTTTTGACATTCAAAATTTTATATTTTTCGCTTATAATTACCCTCAACAGTATGACTCGCCTCTTTTCATTCATCAATTGCAACTAAGTACTGAAAAAGTATTTTTCAAACACTTGGGTTTTATCTTGCAATATTATTATCAATGGAAAAATACTAATGCAATAGCACTTCCTGCACATTTTTTGAAATCAGATCTGTATTATCAAGGCAGATGGTTTCATAAAAATTTATTGGTCAACACGGGCATTCAATTGGTTTATACTTATGATTATTTTGATACCTATCAATACAATCCTGCAACGGGAACCTATAACATTATGCTACAACCTTTCTTGTCAGGTCAATATCCTCAACTAGCGGTTTATTTTTCAGGTAGAATAAAACCTGTGAATTTTTTCATACGAATAGACAATCTGCTTTCAGGTATATATGCAAAACCCTATTATTTTCTTCCTTATTATATGATGCCTGACAGAGCATTTAGAATGGGCATCAGTTGGATGTTTTTTGATTAGTAAAAAAGGATTATTTAATGCACTTGATTGAAAACAACTAAAAACATATTATTTTTTGGCGCCATTATTTCCTGAGTTACTTAAATTTAAATTACCAAGTGCCATCAATTGTTTCAATGTCTTTTCCATCCCATCTGTACTTCCATCCAGAAAAATAACATTCCCTTTTCCTTGTTCTGCAAAGTTTTTCACCGCTTCTGTCCACATACTGAACAAAATTAAAGAGGCGTCTAAGTTGGCGTCTTCCATTTGTTGTGCTGCTATCGCCATACCTTTTGCTACTTCTTGTCTGAACAAGGCAATACCTTGCCCTCTCATTTGTGCTGCTTCTTTTTCTGCCTGAGCGGATATTTTGATCGCATTTCCTTCTGCTTCTGCAGATTTGGTCCTAGTAATTAATAATGCCTGCCCTTCATTCTCTGCTGCTAATTTAAGATTATTACTTGCTACCACTTTAGCCATGCTCCTTATCACCTCTTCATCAAAAGTAATATCATTGATTTGTAAATCAATCAAATGGTAGCCCCATTCTTCCAGTGTTTTATCTAATTGCATCTTCACAGCTTCTACTATTTCTCTTCTCAACGATAAAATTTCTGCCTGTTTTTTGGTAGCTACAAATGAACGAACAGAACCTTCTACCGTTCTTACTAATGCCTGCATAAAATTTTTCTCATCTATAAATTTAAATGCAACATTTTTAATCGTTTCTTCCTTCTGGTCTAGTACAGTGTATAACAACATGGCTGTAAAATTGACATTTGCCTGATCAGAAGTAATGGCTTGAAACTTTAATTCCACACTTCTATTTTGAATAGATATGACCCTGAATACCCTCTCTATAAACGGAATCTTTAAATTTAACCCAGGGTGCAATACACGACTGAATTTTCCAAAGATTATCAATACTGCTACTTTCCCTTGTTGTACTACCTTGAAGCCATCCCAAATAATTAAAATGATGGCAATAATTAAAATGGCTGATATATTCCACATATTGTATTTTTTACAAATGTAATGAAATTTTAATCAAATTCTAAAAAATATCTTTACCTATATTTGAACCAAAAAATGATTGTTTTTTCTAACTCAAAAATTAATTTGGGTTTGTGGGTGCTAAATAAAAGACCAGATGGGTATCACAATATTTCTAGTGTTTTTTATCCTATCAATTGGTGTGATGTTATTGAAATAATTCCCGATTACACTAAGCAGAATGATCTTGAAATTCATTTGTATGGATTACCTCTGAATATTGATAAGCAAGACAATATTATTTATAAAGCATATCAATCATTAAAAAATCAATTTCATACCTTCCCTCATCTGAATGTTTATTTATACAAGAATGTGCCTTTTGGTGCGGGCTTAGGCGCAGGTAGTGCAAACGCTGCTTTTTTTATTAAAGCGTGTAATGAACTTTTATCTCTTGATATGACCACAGAAGAGATGATACAAATGGCGGCTGGATTGGGCGCAGATTGTACATTTTTTATTAAAAATATACCC
>DAHXOV010000273.1 GCA_027364695.1 bacterium | reverse complement strand
ATCAAATAGAATGTTCGCTGATTTTCCACCTAATTCTAATGTAATTTTTTTATTTGTACCAGCAATTGCTTTTTGAATCATCTTTCCCACATCAGTACTGCCTGTAAATGCTATTTTATTGATAGATGGATGTTGAACAAGAGCAGCGCCTGTTCTGCCTGCGCCAGTAATAATATTAACTATGCCAGGAGGTAAATCACAATCGCGAATCATCTCTGCTAATTTTAATGCGGTGAGAGATGTTGTTTCAGCAGGTTTGAGTACAACGGTATTACCACAAGCCAATGCTGGAGCTATCTTCCATGCAGCCATTAGCAATGGAAAGTTCCACGGAATAATTTGCCCAGCTATACCTACTGGTTGTGGATTCCAATTCGGAAATGCATATTCTAATTTATCTGCCCATCCTGCATAATAAAAGAAATGATTGGCCGCCAATGGAATATCTATATCACGACTCTCGCGAATGGGCTTACCACCATCCATTGATTCTATAATCGCCAGTTCCCGGCTTCTTTCCTGAATCATTCGGGCTATTCTGTAAATATACTTGCCTTTTTCTTTTGGAGGCAGTTTTTTCCAATACTTCTCATAAGCATTTTTTGCTGCCTGTACAGCTTTATCTACATCTTTTTCATCGGCTTCGGCTATTTCGGATAATTTCTCTTCAGTAGCAGGATTGATAGTATCAAAGTATTTATTGCTATTGGGTTTTACGAAAGTATTATTAATAAAAAGACCATATTGTGATTGAATATGAATATGTTCTGTGCTTTCTAATGATGGTGAATATTCCCATTTTGATTTTTTATTTGCTCCAGTAACCAAACCATTATTGATTCTTAAATCATCAGATTCTTTCATTACTTTAGACATAAATCATTTTTTTCAAATACAAAGTTACGAATTATTTTTGGTTGTATTTTACTAAAACGAATACACTTATTTTTAATCTATTATACATAAATAAGTACTGTATTTTTTATTCAATAAATAACGCTTGTATTCTAAAATTCAATTTAAATGCAATCTACCTCATCTTTTACCAAATGACATTCAAAGACATATTCAAAGTGATTTAAAACCTTTTTTCTTACTTCCTCCATATCAAGTTTTTTGCCCAATTCCAAATGCAATGAACTTACCTTTTTATCTTGAATACCACAAGGTACAATGTGTGTAAAATACTTCAAATCAGTATTTACATTAAATGCCAATCCATGCATAGTAATCCACCTGCTACTTCTCACACCAATAGCACATATCTTACGCGCTTTTTGCTCATCCTCTGCATCTATCCATACGCCTGTTTCTCCTTTTCTTCTTCCTGCTTTAATGTTATATTCCGATAAAGTTCTAATAATGATTTCCTCTAAAAAACGAACATACCGATGTATATCAGTAAAAAAATTTTCCAAATCCAAAATAGGATATAATACCAACTGTCCAAAACCATGATAAGTAATATCTCCTCCCCGATTTACCCTATAATAAGATGCATTAATGCGCTTCAAAAAATCCGTATTCACCAATAAATGCTCTTCTTTACCACTTTTACCTAATGTATAAACATGCGGGTGTTCAACGCTTAATAAATAATTTTCTGTAGGATGATTCAGATGATCATCTCTGTTATGAATTTTTGTTTGGACAATTCTCTGCATCAGTTCTTCCTGATAAGCCCAACAGTCTCCATATTCCATTGTCCCTAAGTGTTTGTATATGACCTTTTTGTTCATCATTTTCATGACAAAAATACATAATATAAAACAGCTTTGTACAAACTTGCACTTATGCATTGAAAAAAGTATCTTTGCAGAAAAATTAAGTTTATGGAAAAGAAAGTTGTTTATATTGTATCCGCAGTGAGAACGCCCATAGGTAGCTTTGGCGGAAGTTTAGCAGGTGTATCGGCTACACAATTAGGCGCTGCTGCTATCAAAGGAGCAATTGAAAAAATAAAGTTAAACCCATCAGAGGTACAAGAGGTATTTATGGGGAATGTTTTACAAGCCAATGTAGGTCAGGCGCCTGCAAGACAATCTGCACGATTCGCAGGTATTCCTGATAATGTCCCTTGTACTACTGTCAACAAAGTATGTGCATCAAGTATGAAAGCTATTGCAATCGCAGCACAGACTATTATGCTTGGTGATCATGCTGTGGTGGTGGCAGGAGGAATGGAAAATATGAGCATGACTCCTTATTACGCAGAAAATAATAGATGGGGGGCAAAATTTGGAAATGTTACACTCATAGATGGAATTAGCAAAGATGGATTATTAGATGCCTATTCACAGAAAATTATGGGTGCTTGTGCAGAAGTATGCGCTACTGAATATAAAATAAGCAGAGAAGAACAGGATAATTATGCGATTATGTCTTATCAAAGATCAGCGGATGCATGGGCAAAAGGTAAATTTAATAATGAAGTAATATCCGTTGAAGTAACTACCAAAAAAGGATCCATAGCATTTGCACAGGATGAAGAATACAAAAATGTAAATTTTGAGAAATTAAAACAATTAAAACCCGCATTTGAAAAAAGTGGTACTGTTACTGCAGCCAATGCTTCTACCATCAATGATGGAGCTGCAGCCGTCATCTTGATGAGCAAAGAGAAAGCAGACAAATTGGGAATAAAACCCTTGGCTATCATTCAATCCTATGCCGATGCGGAACAAGAACCTTTATGGTTTACTACTACTCCTTCCAAAGCCATGCCGATGGCGGTAGCAAAAGCAGGATTAAAGATATCAGATATTGATTTTTTTGAAATCAATGAAGCCTTTTCTGTTGTGGCTCTTGCAAATGCAAAAATTTTAAATATCCCATTTGAAAAATTAAATATCAATGGTGGGGCGGTTGCTTTAGGACATCCGTTAGGTGCTTCTGGTGCGAGAATCATCGTTACATTGATAAATGTACTAAAACAAAATAATGCAAAGTATGGATTAGCAGGAATATGTAATGGTGGAGGGGGCGCCAGTGCTATGGTCATTGAAAATATCAACTGATTCTTGCTTTTTCATCACTGCTTTTTATTGTTGAACTTTAATAAATATAAGAAAGTTTTTTGTATTTAAATGAAAATTGAAATCTTGATTACAGTTGTTTTTTTGAGTTTATTACATGGACTCGTTCCTAGCCATTGGGCGCCTGTCATGGCAATGAAAAAGCAATACAAATGGAATACAAAATACACTTTAAAAATTGTTTCTGTACTCACACTTGCGCATATACTGAGTACTGTTTTTATAGGCATCGTATTTTTACTGGTAGGAAGTTCTTTCACTTCTTATTTAGATTCTCTTTTCAAGAATTTTTCTATCAATTTTTTTTCATCTCTCGTTTTACTTTTATTAGGCATATATTTTATTTATAGGCACTATTATCACCATCATTTCCATTTACATAATGAAGATAAGATAATACATGAAAAATCTATTCGGAAACAACTTTATTTACTCGTTATTGGAATGATATTTTCACCTTGCACAGAAATTGCAGGAATTTATTTCATAGGAGGCATGCTAAATTGGTATTATGTACTAATTATTACCTTGATTTATTTCATTCTCTCTTATATTAGTTCAATATTTTGGGTATTCTCTTTTGATATCCTCTCAAAAAAAATTAACTTCCATCAATTGGAGCATAATAGCGGATTACTATCAGGATTTAGCTTAATTATCAGCGCGGTCCTGATCTACTTTATTTGATAAAATATTATATCATATTACCAAATGAAATGAACCAAGAAAGAATTTTGTTTATCATCAATCTCCTATCAGGCAGAGAAAGAAAAAGAAATGTACTTATAAGTAATATAAAGATTTTATTTCCCAAAGCGACTATATTTATTATCCATCATACACCTGCTTTTGCAGACGCATTAAATTTAGCCCAAAACGAAAAATATCAATACATCATTATTAACGGTGGAGATGGTACTATCAATAGTTTCTTATCCATTTTAGTAGAACAAAGAAAAATACTAGGTATTCTACCATCTGGTTCAGGCAATGGACTGGCCCGAACACTCAATATCCCACTTCGTCTAAAAGAAGCCTTAAAAATTATCACAAAACAAAATATAGAAAAAATAGATATTGGACAACTCCAATTCATTCCTATTGAACATACGCTCAAAGATAATATGAATTACTTTGCTTGCGCTGTGGGCTTTGGAATAGATGCTCAGATGGCTCACACTTTTGAATCTCAAAAAATTCGTGGCTTGTTAGGATACATCATTGCAGGCATCAAAAAAATATCTCAATACAATCCTGTTCATGCTCAACTAAGCATAGATCATACATCCATTCCAAAAAATTCTTACACCATTCTATCTGTAATGAATATTCCACAGTATGGAAACAATTTTTATCTGTCGCCATCTGCCTGTTCCAATGACGGATTATTAAATGTTGTAATGTTACAAAAAACACACTGGCTATTTTATCCTTACATTTTATTAAACCTTATCCAAAAAAAAGAAAAATTACCCCTAAAATATTACAAAGGAAAGCAAATCACCATTGAATTACTCAACCACACTAAAGAAATCATCTGCCACATAGATGGCGAACCCAGAATAACAAATAAAAAAAACACATTTGAAATAACTATTCTTCCAAAGGCCTTACAAGTACTCAAATAATATCTCTATTCTTCACTCACTCTACCCACGATTGAAAATAGCTGCCATCTTCAATACCCCGTGCAGCCTCAGTAATCATCAATGGATGAAAAGTATCTATCATCACAGCAAGTTCTTTAGTTTCTTTTTGCCCGATACTTCTCTCTACAGCACCAGGAGCAGGCCCATGCGGAATACCCTTAGGATGCAATGTGATATGCCCCTGCTGAATATTATTACGACTCATAAAATCTCCATCTACATAATACAAGACTTCATCACTATCTATATTACTATGATTGTAAGGAGCAGGAACAGCCATAGGGTGAAAATCATATAAACGTGGCATAAACGAACACACTACAAGAGCGCTTGTCTCAAAAGTCTGATGAATAGGTGGTGGCAGGTGCACCCGCCCCACAATAGACTCAAAATTAAATATAGAGAACCCCCATGGATAGTTATACCCATCCCAACCCACTACATCAAATGGATGTGTAGCATACACCACGTCAAAAATTTCATTCTGCTTTTTTATCTTAATTAAAAACTCCCCTTTTTCATCCACAGGAATCAGATTTTGTGGCAATTTGAAATCCCTCTCACAAAAAGGTGAATGTTCCAATAATTGCCCCACTGAATTTTTGTATCTTTTTGGTGTGTAAATGGGTTGATGACTCTCTAAATACAACAATCTATTCTCGCTCGTTTCAAAATGAATCTGATAAATCATTCCTCTCGGTATTATCAAATAATCACCATACTCAAAAGCTATTTCACCCATCAATGTTCTCAGCACTCCTTTGCCTTTGTGAATAAACAACAATTCATCTGCATCTGCATTCTTATAGAAATACGCTGTTACAGATCTTTTAGGAGCCGCTACACCTATTATACAATCACTGTTCAGCATCAAAGGTACACGGCTCTCAAGATAATCATCTTTCGCGCTCACCTGAAATGTTCCCAATAACAAGGACCTGATATTATTTTGTATCGCAATTTTAGGAGCTACAGAATAAGACCGCGCGATGCTCTTTACCTGCGTTGGTCTGTGAATATGATACAGCAGCGAAGACATACCCGAAAAACCTTCTGTCCCAAAAAGTTGTTCGTAATACAATTTTCCTGATGGGGACTTAAACGCCACATGCCGTTTTGCAGGAACATTCCCCGATTTGTGGTAAATGGGCATACAATTATTTTTATCGCAAATTTAAATAATTAAAGCCTATCCTACATGATTAAAAAACAGGTTTTTATCACACAGCAAAAATGTTCAAAGAGACCATCGTCATTACGCCATTATTATTTTGGATTGTTCCTCGCTCGGTGTCAGGCTACTACGGGCTAAGTTCTCGCTGTGGCAATCTTATTGCAAGGCTGTACATTGTGCTGAAAGTACCACAGTTTGTTTTTTCTAAAAAAAACTGCGCCTGCATTTTACCATCATATACAAAATCAATAAAAAAATAAGCAAGACTAAAAAGACCCAATGTACACCCGAATATTGTTGACGAATACTCCTTAAATCCTTTCTGTATGCATATATCATCCCTATAATAAATACCACTATAAAAAACACTACAAATATCAATCTGCCTTTTGAGAACATCAAGATAGTTTTTTATACAGTTCTTGAATCTTTTGATGTATTTCAGGTAATTTTTTGAATAACACATAACTCCTTTTGTAATCTCCTACATTAAAAGCAGGGGATCCTTGTAGTACAGCATTTTCTTCTTTCACATCGTTTCCAACACCTGATTGAGCTGCAATTTTAGTGCCATCAGCAATTTTCAAATGTCCTATCATACCTACTTGTCCACCTATCATGCAATTTTTACCAATCTTTGTAGAACCAGCTACACCAGTTTGTGATGCTATCACTGTATTTTCTCCTATCTCTACATTGTGGGCTACTTGAATAAGATTATCCAGTTTCACTCCTTTACGAATAATGGTAGAGCCAATAGTTGCTCGGTCAATAGTGCAATTAGCCCCTATTTCTACATTATCTTCTATTATTACATTACCTAATTGTGGTATTTTAGAATATACATTTTCCTGATTAGCTGCAAATCCAAAACCATCGCTGCCTATCACTGTGCCTGCGTGTATGGTTACCTTATTTCCTATTTTACAATCGTGGTATATATTTACTCCTGCATATATCACGGTATCATCACCAATGACTACGTTATCACCAATACTCGTATGTGGGTATATTTTACAATGCTTAGCTATTTTTACATTTTTCCCAATATATACAAATGCTCCAATGTAGCAATCTTCGTCATACACAGAATTTTCACCAATAAAAACAGGTTGTTCCACCCCTTTCTTATTTTGTTTGATATATTCCTGATAAAAATTCAATAATTGTGCAAATGCCTGATAAGGATTATCTACACGAATGAGTGTAGGATGGTATAACATTTTTTTTTGTGGTTGAAATGTCTTTGATACAATGACCGCCGATGCTTTTGTCTCATAAATATATGATTCATATTGAGAATGAGCTAAAAAACTAATGGCATGAGGAATCCCCTCTTCTATTTTACACACATTATTTATCTGAATGTCTGTGTCTCCATCTATTTCAGCATTCAAAAGATCAGCAATTTGTTTTATATTAACAGAAATCATAAGTTCTCATTTAGCGCAAATTTATGTTATATTTATCAACCAAACTATAATTTAATTTGTGCCCAAAAGAACAAGCGACGTACAGGATCGTTTTTTATGTAAAAAATATTTTTTATGCATCATATAATTTTACTAATTTTGTGGCACTAACCAATAAAATATACAATTATGGGATGTATTATGAGT
>DAHXOV010000249.1 GCA_027364695.1 bacterium | reverse complement strand
AGGTGACAAAATACTTGGACTTCATTTATCGCACGGAGGACATCTTACGCACGGCTCTCCTGTAAATTATTCGGGGAAACTATACAGCGCCATTTTTTATAGTGTGGAAAAAGAAACAGGACTTATCGATTTCCATCAATTATGTAATCAGATAATAGAAGAAAAACCTAAAATGATTATCCTTGGCGCATCTGCTTATTCAAGAGATTGGAATTATCAACTCGTAAGAGCAGCTGCAGACCAAGTCAATGCCATTCTACTCGCCGATATTGCTCATCCATCAGGGTTCATTGCCAAAGGCATATTAAATGATGCTTTGCCCTATTGTCATATCGTAACTACCACTACACACAAGACATTAAGAGGTCCAAGAGGTGGTATGATAATGATGAAAAAAGATTTTCCTAATCCATTGGGAGAAAAGACCCTAAAAGGAGAAATTAAAATGATGAGCGCTTCATTGGACTCTGCCGTATTCCCAGGTATACAAGGCGGTCCTTTAGAACATATCATCGCTGCGAAAGCAGTATCTTTTGCTGAAGCATTGTCAGATGACTATTTGCGCTACATTGTTCAGGTCGCTAAAAATGCCAAAGCCATGGCAAAAGCATGGATTGAAAAAGGATACAATATTGTATCAGGTGGAACCGACAACCACTTGATGCTGATTGACTTGAGAAACAAAAGCCTTACAGGCAAAGAAGCTGAAAAACTACTGGGCGAAGTTGATATTACTGTCAATAAAAACATGGTCCCTTTTGATGATAAATCGCCCTTTATTACATCTGGTATAAGAATAGGAACTGCTGCCATTACTACAAGAGGATTAAAAGAAAAAGAATGTCTGAAAATAGCAGCACTCATTGATGAAACAATCAACAATAAAAATAATCCTAAAATACTTTCTAAAATCAAAAAGAAAGTCAATCACATGATGATAAAATATCCATTATTTGCATAATTATGAAGCCCACTATTATCCTTGACTTAGGTGGAGTCATCTTACCACTCAATACAGAAGCCACCTACCAAAAATTCCTGAACTACACAAATATCAATATAAAAGCATGGTTACGATTTGGACAGCCTCATCCAATCATTCAACAATTTGAATTAGGAAAAATCACTGAAAAAGAATTTTTTGAAGAACTTAAATATGTCCTTCGATTTGAAAAAGAATGTTACTATCTTAAAGAATCCTGGAACGCTATGCTGATGCCCATTCCACAAGAAAATATAAACTTCATAAAAGAACTATCAAAAGAATATCAACTGATATTGCTTAGCAATACCTGCGAAACGCACATCCAATGGTTTGAAGAAATGTTGCTGAGCTATCACCATATCAATGGATTAGAATCGCTCTTCAATAAAACCTACTACTCCTGCAGAATAGGATTAAGAAAACCAGATCAAAAATTATTTCAAAAAGTCATTAAAGATAATCATTTAGACCTTCATACCACCGTCTATTTTGATGACACACTTGCACACATAGAAGCAGCCAGAAAATTAAATATTAAAAGTCAATTATATACACAAAATCAATTATTAGAAAAAGAACTAAGAAAATACTTGTTTCAACAAGAACAAATTTTAATCAAATCCTAACATCTTGATGGAAAATAACAAATCAGGAATCATCAGCGAAAAAGATATTAGAATCATCACCAGAATTATCAAGCAAAACTGGTACATTCCAATCATTGCTTTGGTCTTATCCTACCTTGCAGGATATTTTTATACCTACAAACTCACAAATATCTATCAGGCATCTACCCAATTACTAGTTAATATCAAAGATTTTTACGATAAAAGTTTAATCTCCGAAGAAAATATGTATTCCTCTGCATACAATGCATACATAGATAACTCTAATCAAATGAGAGTGATCAAATCGTATGATATTATGGAAGAAACTGTAGAAAAACTAAAAGATATTTTACAAGTATCTTATTATATTGCAGGAAAAGTAAGAATCACAGAACAATTCAGCGGAATGCCCTTCGAAATAAAAATAAATAATATCAACCCCTCCTTTTATGAAGCACCAATAAAATTCAAAATATTAAACTACACCTCTTATCAATTGACAATTAACACGGCTGGCAATACTATTACTAAACAAGGCGCCTTCGACAAAGAACTGATAGATCCGGATTTAAATATACTGGTCAAACGAACGGCTAATCTCAATATGCAAACAGCACTCTCTTTATCTACTATTAATTATGAAATTATCATCCACTCCAAAGAATATCTAATCAATAATTATATTAATACAATCAATGTTGAAAACCCTGATTACACCAACATATTAAAAATATCACTGGAAGATGTTATTCCTGAAAGAGCCATCATTCTATTAGATACACTCAATACCGTTTATATTAAAAGCACAGTCAAATCCAGAGTTGAACTCAATGAAAAAACACTTCAATATATTGACAAACAACTGACAGAAATAGCTGTTACACTAAAAGGTGTAGAAGACTCTATGCAATACTACAAAAATATTCATAATATTTTGGACTTAGACTGGGAGCAACAAAACTATCTCGCAAAACTAACAGATTATGAAAATCAAAAAAATCAATTAAAAATGCAAATAGAAGCACTCAACGATATGGAAAAATATATCATTGAAGACAAAGACCCCCAATTCTTGCCCCCCAATGTATTTATCCTCGAAAAACAAGGCTTTCTGCCAAGCGCAGTAACAGAACTCTATCAACTCCAGTTAAAATTAAACGACAAATATGGCTCCAATACTGACAACAATCCCAATGTCTCTAACCTAAAACAAAACATCAGAAGATTAAAACAAGACCTGCTTATCTATATTACCAATTCCCGAAAAGCAACCTATAAACTACTCGAAAATATTGACGCTGAAATCAATGCTTTTACATCAAAATT
>DAHXOV010000245.1 GCA_027364695.1 bacterium | reverse complement strand
CCCATTCTCCTACCTTTATTTCATCACTATTTCCAAAAAGAATAAAAGGAAGATTTTTCTCATCGATCTTTAATACGGCAATGTCTGTAGCAGGATCAGCGCCTACTATTTGGGCAGAATAGCTTCGTTTATCATTAAGTGTAACTTGTATCTTGTCAGAATTTTTAATCACATGATTATTGGTTACAATATATCCATTGTCTGAAATAATGACACCAGAGCCACTCCCTTCCTGAATATATGGCTGAACCTGTGGCTGTGTCCCAAAAAACCAAGATTCAAAAGGATTATAAATTAAATTAGTTCTTTCTGTGATTGTTTTAATGTGGACGACAGCATGAATGCTTTTTTCTACAGCCGTAGAAAAATCATTATTGAATGAAACCGCCTGGTTTGCATTGTAACGAACTTGGGTAATGTTATTATTACTTGAAAGTCCGTTTGACGCAACTAGATATTGCTTCCTATCATTCAAATGAAGCGTTTTCTGTATAACAATTACTGTAATACCTCCAATAATGCCACTCACAATATAAGCCACCATTTTTTTCATACTTGTAATTTATTGTATTTATTTTTAACAAATATAATTCCAAAATAAGATGATTATTTTTAGATTAACAAAATTTAAATGGATAAAAATTTTTAATTAAACAGAATGCCTTTCGCTTATGCTAAATAAGAAAAGTGGGAGAGATGCTTGACAAATCTATCTTTTTAAGATCTCTTAAAAAATCACTATAATTTACATTATGTTAAGTAATAGATATATCAATTAAAAGATTTCACTCTAAACAATACACTGCCCACTACCTATTCAATTTCTACTTATTTATTATTAGAGACCATCAAAGACATAAAAACTAAATCCATAAAAGAAAACTCTATTAACTTAAAAGAGAAAAAAATCAAAACCAATTTATGTCCTGCACTCTATTTCTCCTCCACAAAATTCAATACTTAACATAAAATATCCTATTCACAGGTATCATAACCCCTTGCTTTAAAATTACTCTTTTGTCTGTTAGCCCCCATATCGTTGTTTCAGTATATTTGTGAGAACCTCCATCTGCGAAATAAATCTTAAATTTAATCTTGTCTAAATTCCCCAATGTAGTGGCTCGTTGAAGCTCATGCCATCTTTCATTTTTTGTATCTTCATTATCCAATACATCTTCATTAGGAAAGTTTAATTCTGGAATTTTTTCTTTTTCAATCCATTCAAACTTTCTCTTATTCAAACTTTCCATACGCTTAAATTTTTAGTATTTGTACGAATTATAAAATTAAAGGTTACAATATGTTGATGTTTTCTTTTCATTGTGTATTTTTGCAGCCACTTAAAAAATCTCAATGAAAAATATCAGAAACTTTTGTATCATCGCTCATATAGATCACGGTAAAAGTACACTGGCTGACAGACTGCTTGAATTTACCAACACCATAGATAAACGACAAATGCAAAACCAAGTCTTAGACGACATGGATCTTGAAAAAGAAAGAGGTATTACTATCAAAAGCCACGCTATACAAATGGATTACAAATACAAAGACGAAAAATATTTCCTCAACCTCATAGATACACCTGGACATGTGGATTTTAGCTACGAAGTATCTCGTTCTATTGCCTCCTGCGAAGGCGCCTTATTGGTCGTAGATGCATCACAAGGCATTCAGGCACAAACTATTTCCAACCTGTTCATGGCATTAGACAACAACTTGACCATCCTACCAGTACTCAACAAAATTGATTTACCCAGCGCCAACATAGACGAAGTAAAAGACCAAATTGTAGATCTCTTAGGCTGTTCAAAAGACGAAATACTGCTTGCATCAGGAAAAACAGGACTAGGGATAGATAAAATTCTGGAAGGCATTATAGAAAGAATACCACCTCCCAAAGGCGACCCCTCTGCTCCACTACAAGCCCTCATTTTTGACTCTGTATTTAATTCTTTCAGAGGAGTGATTGCATATTACAGAATATACAATGGCACCCTCAAAAAAGGAGATAAGGTAAAATTTTTCAACACAGGAAACGAGTATATCGCAGAAGAAGTAGGCATATTAAAACTCAATCTTGTACCAAAAGATGAAATATCAGCAGGCAATGTAGGATACATCGTTACAGGTATCAAACAGGCATCAGAAGTTAAAGTAGGTGATACCGTTACACATGCTCATCAACCATCTACCAAACCTATCAAAGGATTTGAAGATGTAAAACCAATGGTCTTTGCGGGTATTTATCCCGTAGATACAGAAGACTATGAAGATCTGCGCGCCAGTATGGAAAAATTAAAATTAAATGATGCTTCTCTGACATGGGAACCAGAATCTTCAGTTGCATTAGGGTTTGGCTTTCGCTGTGGCTTCCTTGGCATGTTACACATGGAAATCGTTCAAGAAAGATTAGAAAGAGAATTCAATATGAATGTAATTATCACAGTACCAAATGTGAATTACCTGGTGCATAGCACATCAGATGAAATAATTCAAGTAAACAACCCTTCTCATCTTCCATCCGTGGGTAAAATGGCATACATTGAAGAGCCCTACATCAAAGCAAGTATTATTACCAAAACAGAATACATAGGCTCCGTCATGAACTTGTGTATTGAAAAAAGAGGTACACTTCTCTCTCAAAATTACCTTACCACCGACAGAGTAGAACTCATCTTTGAAATGCCATTAGGAGAAATTGTTTTTGATTTTTACGATCGTTTAAAGAGTATTTCTCGTGGTTATGCTTCATTTGACTATCATCCCACTGGATATAAAGAAGCAGATCTTGTAAAATTAGACATCTTACTCAATGGCGAGCCCGTAGATGCACTCAGCGCACTCATTCACAGAAGTAAGTCCTATGAATTCGGAAAAAACATGTGCGAAAAACTCAAAGAACTCATTCCAAGACAACAATTTGAAATACCCGTACAAGCAGCCATTGGCTCTAAAATCATTGCAAGAGAAACCATCAGGGCACTACGAAAGGATGTTACTGCCAAGTGCTATGGCGGTGATATATCCAGAAAAAGAAAGTTATTAGAAAAACAAAAAGAAGGTAAAAAAAGAATGCGCCAGGTAGGTAAAGTAGAAATACCCCAAAGTGCCTTTATGGCTGTATTGAAATTAAAAGACTGATGATGGTTAGAATGTGCGTTCTCATAAAAACATCAAAAGTATTTCTGTGAATCTTCTTCTGATGCGATTTTCCATGTAATGTGTGTTTTTTGAAAAAACAACATAAGAAAGGGGTAAAATAAGTCTTCAAAATTCCAAATCCGCTCTTGTAATACTCTTCTCCTACATAAACGTTTTATCGCATCTTCTTGTAAATATGCACGAAATTTTCCTCCTGCCGCACCTCCCACAAGGGTGGAATGAAGAATTTTTTTACAAATCTCATAAATACCCTTGTTCTACCAGATACTGCTATATCCTGTTCTTTTTCAAACATCCTTTTTTCTCCTGAAAAAACATAATGATATATATTAGGATGGGTATCAGAAAAACTCAATATAATTAAACATACTGTATTTAATACTCTATATACATCTCCATGATTGGTAACTACATATTGATCGCTTTCATACTCATCATTGGTTACACAAAAAGAAACTGAGACTTTTAAGTAGTTATTACTGTCTCTTGAAAAAGAAACTTCATAGTGATCATTGAATCTATTAATGAAATAATAAGACAATTTAGCAGGAAAGCTATCTTTGTGAAAAGGATAATGAATCGCTGCATTCATAATGAATCAATAGATGGTTTTTCTTCTTAACTTATTAGCAAGGGCTAAGTTCGCAAATAAAAAAGGTAATAAAAAAAATCTGTATCTCACAATAGTCCCTATGTTAGGTGATGATACTGAAATCATTAATATCATATAAGCTGCAATCATCAACACAAAAAATAGTTCTAATCTGCATTGTTTATATCGCAAGTAAATACATAATAAAGAAGCAGCAAGTAAAATAAGCAGGCTTTCAAACCATACTATTATATCCATTATTCCTTTTATGTCTTTCGGATAAAAGAAAAAGACAGTTAATGTCTGCATAACAGAATGTATGTTATACCATAGCGATTTTTTTGTATTCAATGGATTTATGTACACTGTTCTGTTGGCTCTTTCTATGTAGTATAACAAATAAAATGTCTCTGATGTGTCTCTATTCAATTCAATAATAGTATCGTTCAAATCTATAAGGTACCAATACATCAATGGTACCTCCTTTTTGATAGAAAATTTCACAGGTATTTGTGTAGAATCCCATTTTATCGCTTCCCACTGGTAAGGTGCACGTACAAACTTCTTATCATTTAATAAAAAAATACCACCACGGGAAGCATCTAAAAACCTCTCCTGACGGTATTGAATAATACTCATAATATTTTTTTTAAATATGTTTTGAAATAATACCTTTCCAAGCAAGCAAGACAAGATAATGATTCCTGCAAAGACCAACCATCCTCTTGAAACTCTTAACTTTTTCAGCAATAGAAAAATGCTTGTAAAATAAATAAAAGGCAATAAATAACTAGGTCTAAAAAAAACGGAAACCAGTATTAAACCACTTCCTATCACCCTATTTACAAACCCATACTTTTTATCTGAAATCCATTTGTACAGTATGTTTAATATTCCGCCCATCAACAAAAGCATAATGTTTTCTTTAAGTAAAAAACCAGTAAAGAAAAAAAAACTGGGGAACAAAGACAAAGAAACAAATAGATACGACCACCTCACTTTCTGCTCATCAGTAAGATCATTATTTTTATTATACAACTTCACTATAAAATTAAATATTAGCAACCACCCTATCATTGAAAACATCATGGAAAATAATCTATGCACAGATAAATTTTTCCCGCTGATAAATGCTAATAAACTGTGGATCTTCACCACCCATCTATTATCATTATAAAAAAATTCAGGAGATTTATACCACGCATTAGTTTGAGAATAATATTTTTCAATAATTTTTGGATCATTAGGCTCAATATCTATAAGAAATTGAGCATAATACACAGGATGCTCTTGGGCAAGCCGATTAAATAATACTGCATCATGAAAATAGTTTTCCTCATCATATAGTTTCAAAAACTTATATTCATTAGCATTTAAAACACAAGAAACTAAAAAAACAAACAGTACCTTTATCAATAGTACTGACACAAAATATTTTTTATTCAAAAACAAATAATTTATCCTATAAAATAAAATTAAAAATAAAAATACATAAATAAAAAATAACAACATTTTTACTTCAAAAATCTGTGAAACAACAAATATACAAATAATGCTATCAAAAATCCCATGAACCATCCCGCTAAAACATCCGTAAAATAATGCACTCCCAAATACATCCGACTTATTCCTGAAAGGAATGGATACACCAGAATCCAATATTTATTTTTTGAACGCCTGATCAATAGCAAGCTCAAGAAACTCACAGTAGCGCTATTGGAAGCATGGGCAGAATAAAAACCATATTGCCCTCCCTTGTAATTATTCACTGTCTTAATTTTATCCTGATATATTTTATTGTGTGTCGGTCTCACCC
>DAHXOV010000243.1 GCA_027364695.1 bacterium | reverse complement strand
GGGTGATAGATGTATGGTTCGCCGGATTTTCTGCGGATGTTGGCATGGGCTTTGACAGCGAGGTCAAATGCTTTACGAATATTTTTTCTTTCTTCTGGGGTGATTTTTCTTTTGATAGATTTGAGTAATTTTCTGTATCTACGAAGTATTTCTTTTTTTTCTGTTTCTTCATCTATTATAAGTGTAGGAAGATTGTTTTGAGTTTTTTTATCTTCTATAAGTTCTTTTGTGTGTTCGTTCTTTTTTTGCATAGGGTGTTATTTTCAGGATATAAAAATAATATAAAATAATAAGTTTTGCAAGTGTTTGGGGTGTAGATTAATTATTTTTGGACAGAATAGAGGGTTTGTTTTTGGATAGCAATGTTTTTTCTCCTATCCACCAGTTTGGGAAGAGTTGGATGGCTTGCTTTTTCCTTTCTGTAACGAGGGTGTGAGTAAGGATGAATTGCATTGCTTCGTTGATGTTGTCGGTGAATAGGAATAGAGAAGCATCTTTTTCGGAAATAGTACCCTGATGTATCATGTTTTTAATATGCTCATAGAAGTGCTGATGATAATCCTTTCCGAAAAGAATGATGGGAAATGGAGGCATTTTTTTGGTTTGAATAAGTGTGATAGATTCGAAAAATTCATCTAATGTGCCATAGCCACCTGGCATAACGATGAATGCTTGTGAGTATTTGATGAGTAGAATTTTTCTTACAAAAAAGTATTTGATGGTTACCCATTTATCTAAGTAAGGATTAGGTTTTTGTTCATGTGGAAGTTGGATGTTACAAGCGATGGAATAGCCACCTGCTTCTTTGGCGCCTCTGTTGGCGGCTTCCATGATTCCTGGTCCGCCACCGGTCATGATGGTAAAGTGGTGTTTGGATAGTTGATAAGCAAGTTGTTGAGTGATTTGATAATAATAGCTGTTTTCGTCAAATCTTGCGGAGCCGAATATGGTAATGCAATAATCGATAAAATGAAATGTTCTGAATCCTTTGATGAATTCAATGAAGATTTTGATTAGAAAAATGAATTCTTTCCACCGGGATTGTTTTTTTGTTATGAAATGTTCTTCTTCATGGTTGTTATTATTCTTATTGATGTTTTGTGTTTTCATTGTTTTTGTTTTAGAAATGCAAAGAAAGTTGATTGGTATTTATTTTTCAAGGCTTATAGGGATATTTAATTATTTTTTGCGAATAGCTGTGTAGATAAAATTGTATATTTTTGGGCGGATAAATTTGTGTAGTGAAATGAAATGGATTTTTTACAGGTATTGTTGGATAATTTGCTTGATCAATACTCTGTTGATGAATGAGATGTTTTTTGCTCAAAACAAATTACCCAGGCTTTCATTTAAGGGGGAAGGCGGTATCCAAACATCGGTGAGCAGTGAAGCATTTAGAAATACTTTTTTAGGTGAATTTCAGACAGGAGGACAATTGGTGGTAAAGATGTTCCATAAATTTTATAGTGGAGTGGGCTTTAATTATGCTTTGTTTAAGACATCTAGAAATTTTCAATTTACTGTTGGTAATACTTATTTATCTCATGATTTTTTTATGCGTGCATACAATACGAACATTACATTGGGATATTTTATGCCAGTGGAAGTAGAAAGTAATAGGCCCGCACAATTTGGGTGTGTGGAGTTAAGAATGGGGTACAGTTACAATAAATATACGCATGTTATTTTAAAGGTAGATAGTGGTCAACCATCTCCATCTACAGATTTTTCTGTTGCGTTTATACAACCACATTTTTCTTATACTTTTATGGTAGAAGAGAATTTAGGCTTTGGGGCTTTTATCAATTATACAATGTATATGAG
>DAHXOV010000232.1 GCA_027364695.1 bacterium | reverse complement strand
CTTGTATAGAGTCCAATCGGGAGTTGACACCTAATACATCGTGTATATATTGTTTACTTTGTCCGTGTGATGCTATCGTTCTGCATTTTGCGGCTAATTCATCATCATTGGTCATGATGGCACCACCATCGCCAAAACAGCCCAGATTTTTGGATGGGAAGAAGGATGTACAACCAATGTGTCCTATTGTACCTGCTTTTTTTCTGCTGCCATTTTGAAATGTGTATTCTGCGCCAATGGCTTGGGCGTTGTCTTCTATTACATATAGATTGTATTTTTGAGCAATGCGCATTATTTCTTCCATATTAGCACATTGTCCAAACAAATGTACGGGCACAATGGCTTTTGTTTTTGAAGTAATTTTTTTTTCTATTTCTTCTGTATTGATATCAAAAGTATCGGGATAAACATCTGCGAGTATGGGCTTAAGTCCCAATAATCCTATCACTTCGGCAGTAGCTACATAAGTAAAATTGGCGGTAATCACTTCATCGCCTGGTTTTAATTCTAATGCCATCATGGCTATTTGCAGGGCATCTGTACCATTGGCACAAGGTATCACATGTTTTACACTGAGATATTTTTCTAAATTACTTTGAAATGTTTTAACTGCGGTCCCATTGATAAATGCTGTAGAGTCAATTACTTCCTGTATGGCTTTATCTATTTGGTCTTTAATTTTAAGATACTGATTTTTTAGATCTACCATAGGAGTTATGAATGTTGGTGAAGACATAATAATGTATTTTATCTCTTTCAATTTTGCGGTGAATGTATAAATAAATTTACTAAATACTGCCTACAAAGTTTTCTGTATGCCTTCATTAGCTATAGATTAAACTCCATTATAGCTTCTTTCAGAAGAGTGAGTGTCTGAATATGTTGTATCCCGAGATGGCATTTTATATAATCCAATAAATGATGTGTAATATTTAAAACGGGTAAATCTTGAGTATCTTCAATCTCGTGAAAAAACACCTTGCATATAAGTTCTGAATTTTCTTTATTGAGAGACAATGGATGAGGGTGGGGGATAAATTTTCCATCTTTCAAATCAAAATAAATATTGTAAGCATCATAATTATTAAGGGGCATAAATCCTGTAATTTGAATGTATTGTTTTAAGAAATGGATATGGAAAAAGTTTAATTTTTCTGTTGTAAGTCCATCTAATTGTATGAATGATTGTTGGATAAAATGAAACATTTTTTTATCTATCAACTCATCTCTCATGCTTTTAATCAATATCTCTACTATCAATTGAGCAATGATATTTTTCCTGAAATCAGCATACAGTTCTTTGTAAATAAAAGTAGGTTTGATATCCTTAATGATAAATTTTCCATACTTATTTTTTAATATCAAAACATCACAGATATTAGGGGGTTGTAAGTAGGCGGATGGTATGAAATGATTGAGTTCTACATTGGCTGAGAGAAGTCCGTATGTATGAGTGTATAGTTTAAGTATAAATTTAAAGTCCTTAATTTGAATTTTTTGGAGAACAATAGCATTTGTTTTTATCTGTTCCATTTTTGTGTGTTAATGGCAAAGGTATTGAAAAGTAAATAAATAAAATAAATGCAGCGTTTTGTTTCCAAATACTAGCCAAAGCTGATGGCATCAATTCAATACCATAATTTTTGTTACTACTTTTTGTTGAGCGTCGGGTGTAGAAGCATATACAATATAGATGCCATCTGTAACTTTTTTATTGTAGAGCGTATTTAAG
>DAHXOV010000218.1 GCA_027364695.1 bacterium | reverse complement strand
CTCACCAATAACAGAAACATTGTCTGATAAATGTCTGTATTTTGAATACTTCCCATTGTCCACAACGTATATATTTTGAGTGCATGTTCAGTACTGAGATAACTCAATGTGCTTTGAATAGCGCTGTAAAACTGTGACAGCATAAGTCCTACTAATAAAACAACTATGGTATGAGATGTAATCTGTAATAAAATTAAAATAATCAGAAGCCCTAATATGGACCCTACAATAGAAAATGAAGTTATTCCTACATTGTATATAACTGGTGTTGCTACAATGCCCGTACTCATCAGACCAATAGCCGTGAACAAAGATGCTGCTCCACTAATACCCAATACATAAGGACCTGCCAATGGATTTCTAAATAAAATCTGTAATATCAATCCACTGACAGACAAAGCCCCGCCTATAGCAATGGCAGTAAGCGTTTTAGGAATTCTTAACTGAAAAAGCAAGTCGTAGGTATTTGTATTTTTATCAAACATATTCATACTTCCTGCAAATAAATCCATCATTGCCAGTGCTATCAACAGGACAAGTAAAAAATAAGTATGTCTAAAGTATCTCATTTTTCAGGTAATGGATAATAATAATGCATTTCTTTCTGCTCCAGGTAATGAGGATGAAAGATATCAATAAGATCCTGTAATATTCTGTGAGGCATACAAATTCCTGATTCATAATAATCGTTGTAAGCATATCCATTTCTTATTTTATTATTATTATAACACTGTTTGTTTTGAAATGCTTTGAACATAGCCAACTTAGTGTTAGTATTTTTTATTTCTTGCAATGATTTAAATTGATGTAAATGTATCCATATATCCGCATCTTGAGCATATTTCAAAACATATTCCAGAGAGTAGGGTTGGCTGTTTTCATAAGTATGAAAGTCAAAAGCATATTTTCCTCCCGCATCTTTAATCAATTGTGCAATATACGACTGATTACCTGCGATATACCACACATCACCATACATTGTTTCAGTAAGGATTTTAGGGCGATAAATACATGTATCTGTACATTTTTTTAGTTGAAGATATTGCTGTTCTATTTCCGAAAAAATTTTTTCTGCCAGAGAATCTTTATTTATCAAATGTCCCAATACCTTTATCCATTCCGCTCTTCCCAGTGGTTCTTGTTCAAGATAATCTAAATATAATAAGTGTTGGATATGATTTGATTTCAGAATAGATTGAAGTTTTGAATTATCTGATAAATCAGAATATGTTATCAACAGTTCGGGGCGGCTTGTAATAAGCAATTCATAATTCCATTGTAAGTTAGGCAGCACCCCTGCTATGTGTTGCGAATTGTACAACTTTTTTATCTCATTACAATTGTAATATTTTATATCATCAATAGCTACAATATTCTGAACAGCACTTAATAAGTATAACTGAAATGCAGGAATAGTACCTAACACAGCTATCCTTGAATAAGGATGATTGACCTCAAAAAAAACGGTGTCTTTGTAATTTTCCGTAATGAAAATAATTTTCTTATGATTTTGTTTCAATATCCCAAAATGTTTGGCATATTTTATATGGATACTTTCTTTCTCCTGACTATAAACAGAACGATGTATAGTGGTAGAATTATTGCAAGCATAAACTATAAGTAGAATGAAAAAATTAAAATACCACCTGAAAAACATTGTAATTACTTTTTGTAATGACATTGATTGACACTTTATGTAACTCAACAATTTGTTTCACTATGTACAATCCAAAACCAGTCCCACTTATTCCTTTTAAATCACTCACAGCGCTTCTATAAAACAATTCAAATATTTTTTCTTTTTCACTCTCCTGAATAATTTCTCCATCGTTTATGATTTCTAATACCACTTTATTTTTCTCTTGACGTAAATTTATTCCGACATATTGATTAGAAAATTTAATAGCATTGCTCATTAAATTTTCTATCATAAGTTGAATCAAATACAAATCGCCATAAATAAAAATATCTTCTTGAATATTCTCTTCCATCTTCTTTTGTTCTGCATAAAATTTTATCCACTCTCTTAGGTGCATAGACATATTTATTTTCTGAGCAGATAACATGTATTTGCTATTAGCAATCCTATTAGAAATTAATAGTTGGTTAATAATATCATTCAGTCGTTTCAATTCATCTAATGATTTTTTAATAAGCGTATTTTTGAGACCGCTATCTGTGTTTTGATTTTGTAAAATAGTTTGTAAATTTAACTGTACAACACTCAAAGGTGTTTTTAATTCATGTGGTAAAGAAAGTAAAAAGTGAGTTTGTCTTCTATTTAGAGCCATCTCCTTTGAATATGCCTTGATGACACTATAAAATCCAAATAAAATAAGAATCAAAAAAACAGTCCCCTCGCCTACTATCATTATTATTTTCATTTTCTGCTCTTGATTGAGTTGTTTTTCTATGGCTTTAAATGCTTCTGTTTGAGTTATCTTTAAGGCAGAAACTTGTTTTTGTTTTTCAATGATTTGATGCTCTAATTTTACTAATAATAGCTCCCACCATAAAAATTGAAAAATAATGTATGCAAATAACAAATATAAAATTATCTTTTTACTTCCAATAAACATTAATGCGTAAAAATATGCATAAATTTTTTCTGCAAAAAACTTTAACCCTCTTATAGTCCCAATATACAAATAAATCTAAAAAATAAAAAAATCAATCAGCGACTACCAATCACATTTATACTTCCCTTAAAGATCACATTACTGTCCTTGAATTTTATTACATAATAATAAGCTCCGTCTGGCACCTTATTGCCCTGATAAGTGGCATCCCAATATACTTTCTTATTATCATAATTTTCACCTTTGAATACAATTTGTCCATATCTGTTAAATATCATCACCTCATTGTTAGAGTAATTCTCAATCATTCCTACCCAAAAGTAATCGTTTAAATTATCTCCATTAGGAGTCAGTGTATTCGCAACAATGAGTTTATAATCCTTTAATACAAATATCTTAACTGTCGCTGTGTCCAAACATCCATATACATTTTTTACATACACCGTATATGAAGTATCTTTGAATGGCCATACCAAAGGATTGGCTAAAGTGGTATCACTGATGTTGTAATTCGGTGTCCAAACATAACTACTTCCACCGCTGGCAACAATTTCCACAGAGTATCCTAAACTTATCGTAGTATTAGGAGATGGCACAATGGCAGCTCCATTAAATAAATTCACATACACGATTGCTTTTTCTGATGTATCTGGAGGACAGATACCATTCTGTACAATACCTTGGTACCATATAGTATCGGTCAGATTATTAAAATAATACACAGGGTTGGTATAAGTCAAACTCGTCCATGTTAATCCATTGTCTGACGAACTGATCCAGTTGAGAATATTGGTACTATAGGAAGTTAATGTCAAAGTACCACTGTTACTACCATAGCATACCACCGTATCCTGTAAAATTATTCCACCCTTAGATGCAGCATCCACAGTAATAATACCCACACTTGAATACTGCTCTGAACAAACACCACTTTTTACTTTTACCCTGTACATAGTAGTTGTAATTAGATTAGCAAAAGCATGAACAGTATTAGTATTCACTATAGGGTACCATGTCAAGCCACCATCATTTGAATATTCCCATCCTAAAATACTGCCATTATAACCCGTTAAACTCAAGGTTCCCGTATTACTAATCACACATACAGTTTGGTTACTCACAACGTTCCCTGGCACAGTAGCAGAGGAAACATTTATCTTCACAATGTTTGAAGTATCAACCGGACAGCTACCATTTTGCGCTATCGCATAATACCAAGTACTAGAACTTAAATTATTAAAAGTATAACTACCTGTTGAATTACCAATAGCTGACCATGTAACACCGCTATTGATAGAGAAATACCAATCTACCACATTCCCTGTATAGTTAGTCAATGATAAAGTACCACTATTACCCGCTGCACAGACAGAAGTGTCTTTTAATAAAATCCCTGCATTAGAAGGTGCATATACTGTAATTGTGGCGTTTGGAGAGGTGTATGCAGAGGGGCAGGCGCCGCTTTTTACTAAAGCACGAAAAATGCTTGTAGTGGGCAAATTAGAATAGCTTTGTGAAGTGCTTATATTAGATAATGCATACCAATTAATACCACCGTCATTGGAATACTCCCATTGCACTACATTCCCATTGTTACCTGCCACATTAAGAGTACCACTATTATTGACAGCACATACACTTGCGCTGGTTACTACACTTCCTGAAATAGTGGGGGGCGATATAGTAACTATTTGCTGTAAGGTATCATCACAACCATAATCCGATGTTGCTACTAATGTAACAGTATATGCACCTGGCGAAGCATATACATTTTTAGGCTGAGACAAATTTGAATTATTCCCATCTCCAAAATTCCAATACCAGCTTGCAATCGTTCCGCTCCCTCCTAGCCAAGAATAATTAGTAAAGTACGTGGTATCATTCACACAAGTTGGATTAGTAGCGCTGAACACCAAATTAGGTAATGGCTCAATAGTGATAGTTTTTGTAACAGAATCCTTACACCCATATACATTTGTTACAACCATCGATACATTTTTGCTACCCCCAAAAGCATATACAATATTAGTAGCATTAGGTGTAGTTAAGCTAGGCGGGCTGGCACCATTTCCTAAATACCATTGATAAGTAAAACCTCCACCTGTACTACCCGTATTAAAATAATTTACTGGCTGATTATCTACACAAATATTGTTTGTATAACTAAAATTAGCCGTAGGCTTAGGATTCACAATGATAGTTTGTTGAACGCTATTGATTGTATTACCACAAGTAGCTTTCAATTCAATATTATAAGTACCCGCATTTAATGTTACTGTATTAGAACCCATTGCTGGAACGCTCAACGGTGAACCATTAGCTAGCCACTCAAAGCAAACTGCCGACGTAGTAC